>JBJELL010000259.1:0-8744 GCA_051879115.1 Lachnospiraceae bacterium | reverse complement strand
GTCGAATCTGAACCAGACACACAATTTGATAACAAAGACATACTCCTGAAATTTTGGGCATGCCGGTAAAAGTCATACCAATATTATCCTAAAATCCATGATATATTCAAAATGAATTTCATCTTCCGGTAACCTGTTCTATTAGCAGCAAACCGATTCGTGCGACAGTCCCATGTTGTGGGTTGTGTCTGAACTGTTACGATTTCAATTACAGATTCGTTCTTACCACTTTCGGCTTATAACCATTCTTTTCTAAGGATTTGATAATCTGCTCCTTATGTTCTGTTCCAAAGGCTTCTAACGTAATCCGAAGTTCCACTGCCGCATTGCGGTTGATGGATACGAACTGGTTATGCTCTAACTTGATGACATTTCCCTGTTCTTTTGCAATCGTATCTGCCACTCTCGAAAGCTCACCCGGTTTGTCCGGCAAAAGTACGGATACGGTAAAGATACGGTCTCTAAAAATCAGTCCCTGCTGCACAACGGAAGACATAGTAATCACATCCATATTACCGCCACTTAATATAGAAACTACACGTTTGTCTTTTACATTTAAATGTTTCAATGCCGCTACGGTTAACAATCCTGAATTCTCAATAACCATCTTGTGATTTTCCACCATATCTAAGAAAGCAACGACTAACTCATCATCTTCTACGGTAATGATATCGTCTAAGTTCTTCTGAATATATGGAAAAATATTCTCTCCCGGAGTCTTAACTGCTGTACCATCTGCAATGGTATTCACTCCCGGCAAGGTAGTTACCTTTCCGGCTTTTAAGGATGCCTGCATACAATTTGCTCCTGCCGGTTCTACACCGATGACTTTAATCTTTGGATTTAATAGTTTTGCTAAGGTAGATACTCCGGTAGCAAGTCCGCCTCCACCGATTGGTACAAGAATGTATTCCACAAGAGGAAGTTCTTTAAAAATCTCCATTGCAATGCTTCCCTGTCCGGTAGCTACTGCAAGGTCATCGAATGGATGAATAAAGGTATATCCCTTTTCTTCTGCAAGCTCGTAAGCCTTTGCACAGGCTTCGTCGTAGACATCTCCGTATAAGACTACCTCTGCACCGTAGCTTTTCGTACGGTTCACTTTGATTAACGGTGTTGTAGTCGGCATTACAATCGTTGCCTTTACACCATAGCATTTTGCTGCATAGGCAACTCCCTGTGCATGGTTTCCAGCAGATGCTGTAATCAGTCCCTTTTCTCTTTCTTCTTCTGATAAGGTACTAATCTTGTAGTATGCCCCACGTACTTTATATGCCCCGGTAAACTGCATATTTTCCGGTTTTAAGTAGACCTTGTTCTTCGTCTGCTCGCTCAAAAAATCACTGTAAATTAACTTTGTCTCTAAGGTTACCTCTTTTACCTTCTCACTTGCTTCTTCAAACTTCTCTAATGTCAGCATTTCTTACTCCTCTCTCATGGTAAACAGTGCATCCACGAACTGCTCTGAATCAAATTTTTGTAAGTCATCGATTGTCTCACCGACTCCGATATATTTTACCGGAATTCCAAGCTCTGACTGAATCGCAACCGCGATTCCTCCCTTAGCTGTTCCATCCATCTTTGTCAAAATAATTCCTGTAATCTCTGCTACTTCCATAAACTGTTTTGCCTGTGCAAGGGCATTCTGACCCGTAGTACCATCCAGAACTACTAAAGTCTCACGAAAGGCTTCCGGATATTCTTTTTCTAAAATACGATTGATTTTTTTCAGTTCTTCCATAAGATTTTTCTTATTGTGAAGACGTCCTGCGGTATCACATAAGAGAACATCCGCTTTTCTCGCCTTTGCTGCCGCTACTGCGTCAAATACAACGGCTGCCGGGTCTGCACCCTCCTGACCACCAATCATATCTACTCCTGCCCGATGTGCCCACTCTTCTAACTGTGCCCCTGCTGCCGCACGGAAGGTATCGGCTGCTGCAAGTACTACTTTTCGTCCCTGGGCTTTGAGCTTTCCTGCTAATTTTCCAACAGAGGTTGTCTTACCGACTCCGTTGACACCTACAACTAAGACAACGGATTTTTCCTCTTCAAAACGGTAAGCTGTCTCTCCCACTTCCATCTGCTCTTTGATACTCTGGATTAAGAGTTCCTTACATTCTTCCGGCTGTTTGATATGCTGCTGCTTTACCTTGTCTCTTAAGCTGTCAAGAATCTCTTCTGTAGCACGGACACCAATATCACCCATAATCAGAATCTCTTCTAATTCTTCATAAAAGTCATCATCAATCGCCGAAAAGCCACTGAAAATAGAATCTATCCCGGACACGAAATTATCTCTTGTCTTAGTTAAACCTGCAACCAGTCTGCTGAAAAATCCCTGTTTCTTTTCCTGCGGTTCCTGCTCGTCTGTTGGCTCATCTATCACCTCATTGTCCTCTGTAATTTCTTCTGTGACTTCTTCCGTGACTTCTTCTGTCAGTTCCACACTTTCATCGAGCACTTTTTCTTCTTCCTGCTCATTCTTTTTTCCCCATCCAAATATCATACTTCCTTCCTCCTTAATCCAAATCTTTTTCTATCAAATCCACAGATACCAGAGTCGATACACCCTTTTCCTGCATTGTAATACCGTAGAGTCTGTCTGCCGCTGCCATCGTTCCACGTCTGTGGGTAATAATAATAAACTGCGTATTCTTCGTCAGTTTGTGCAAATATTTTGCAAAACGGGTTACGTTATTATCGTCTAAGGCTGCTTCAATCTCGTCTAAAAGACAAAACGGCGACGGCTTTAAGTTCTGAATTGCAAATAAGAGTGCAATAGCTGTCAAAGATTTCTCCCCACCGGATAACTGCATCATATTCTGAAGTTTCTTTCCCGGCGGCTGGGCAATAATACGGATACCACTCTCTAAGATATCCTCTTCTTCTACTAATTCAAGGGTTCCTCTTCCTCCACCGAATAATTCTTTAAAGGCTTTGTCGAACTCCCTTTGAATCTCTGCAAATTTCTCTGCAAACTGCTTTTTCATTCCGATATCCAAATCCTCAATGATTCCCATAAGTGTCTGTTCTGCTTCGATTAAATCATCATGCTGTCCTTTTAAGAAACCATATCGTTCCGATACTTCTTTATATTCTTCAATGGCATTGACATTGACATCTCCAAGTCTTCGGATATCTTCTTTTATCTGTGCAATGGATTTTTTCATTTCCTGAAGATTGTTGTATTCTTCATTGCGGAGAGATTTTGCATTATTAAAGGTCAGCTCATATTCTTCCCACATATAGTTTTGCTGGGATTCTAATGCCTCTTCTAATTTTTCCCTCTGCTGGTTCAAACGGAAGATTTCCTTATCCAGTTCATTCATCTGACGGCTGACTTCTTCCCGTTTTTCAAAAAATCCCCTGTACTCTGTATTCATCTGCTCTTTGGCTTCCTGAGATTCTTTTAATTCCTTTACCAAAGACGCATACGTATCATCGGATGCTAAAATCGTCTTCTCAATCTCTTCGATATCACTGCGTTTTTTCGCTGCGTCCTCTTTGGAAAGAAGGGCATCCTCTTTGATTTTAACCAGTTCATTGTCTAAACGCTCAACCTCGCCGTGAATACGTTCTAAGTTCTCTAATACGAACTCCGTTTTTTGACGGATATTCGCCTCCTCTAACTGAATCTCGGAGACATTCTTTGCAGCACTCTCTTCCATATAAATCTGTTCGTCTAAGATTTCCTGGAACTCTTTATTTGCCTGTTCAATCTCTGCCTCTCTTGTAGCTGCCTGCTCGATCTCCTGTATGATTTTTTCTTTGTTCTGATTGATTTCTAAAATCTGGTTTTCAATCTGAATACTCTCTGCCTTTAATCCCGAGAATACACTCTCACTCTCATCCTTTTGCTCTTTGGCACGGCGGACATTGATTTCTGCTGTATTCTTTAAGATATAGGCTTTTTGTAAATCTTCTTTTAACTGCTCTAAATCTTCGTTTAACAAATCTTTCGCAGTCCTGATGTCCATACCCCGCTGTTTAAGCTGCTCGATTTCTTTTTTCAGCGTATCAATCGTCTTTTCTAATTCCTCTAACTCACGCTTTCTTCCAAGCAGGTTGCTATTATTTTTAAAGGCACCACCGCTCATAGAACCGCCGGGACTGAAATATTCCCCTTCTAAGGTTACCATATGAAGGGAATAATGATATTTTCTTGCAATGGCGATTGCGTGGTCGATAGTGTCTACCACGAGAACTCTGCCTAAAAGATATGCCATGATTCCGGTATATTTCTTATCGTGCTTTACCAGTTCATTTGCATAGCCAAGAACGCCTTTTTCCTTTTGGGCATCTTCATTTTTACGAACTTCTTTTTTTCCTACACTTGTGATTGGAAGGAAGGTGGCTCGTCCATAGCGGTTTTCTTTCAAATACTGAATCATCTCTTTTGCCGTTTCCTCGTCTTCGGTTACGACGTTTTGGATATTTCCGCTTAAGGCTGTTTCGATGGCTGTCTCGTATTCTTTTTCTACCTGAATCAAGTCAGCTACTACACCATGAATCTTCGGATTGTCTTCCTTCTTATCCATGATACGCCGGATGCTGTTTCCGTATCCCTCATAGCGTTCCGCAATGTTTTTTAAAGATTCTAACTTGGACTGGGTCTTATTGTAACAAATATTTGCCTGCTCTAATTCTTTCGTATTCTCCTGCGTCTTTTTACGCCAGTCTTCCTTTTGGGTAAGCATTTCTGCTTCCTGTTTTTTACCCTCTTCAATCTGAGATATGATAGCCGCTAATTCTTCTTCACTCTTTTTCAGGTTTTCTTCAAGACCGCTTTCTTCTGTCTTTCGTTGTAAAAGTCTCTGGTTCAACTGGGCTTTACGGATATTGACCTGTTCTAACATGGTGTCGTATCTCTGCTGTCTTGCCTTCACCGATGCCTTTTGATTTAAAAGTTCAATAATCTCATTTTTTCCACTTTCGATGCCTTCCTTACAACGGGTAATCTCTGCCTGTATCGTATGTAGCTTTTCCTCTGCCTGAGCTCTGGTCTTTTCAATAACGGCAATCTGTGCCTCACAGTCTTCCCTTTGCTTTTCATAAGAAGCATTCTGTTCTTTGCGTTCTTCCTTCTGGATATTGATGGAGTCCAAACGCTCTTTTAAATGCTCCTCTGTCATCTCTGCTGTGCGAATCTGTTCTCTTAAGACGTTAATCTGACCTTCTAGCTTGCCTTTCATAACGTCAGTTCCGGCTATGGAATCCTTAATCTGGTTGATTTTTTCATCCATACCAGTCATTGCCGTCTCCATCTTCTCATACTCGGATTTCATTTTCTCATGCTGTTCTTTGGTCTCTGTAAGATGTTCACTGGCAATCTTATAATTCTTACCTGCTTCTTCTAACTGCTGTTCTATACGCTCTACTTCTAATAAGAACATATTCACATCGTAGGTTTTCAACTCGTCCTTTTTCTTTAGGTACTGATGTGCCTTTTCGGACTGACGCTCTAAAGGTCCTAACTGACGCTCTAATTCTGCTAAGATGTCATTGACACGGACGAGATTTTCCCTCTCATGCTCTAACTTTTTCTGTGCCGTTACTTTTCTTCTCTTATATTTTACAATTCCTGCTGCCTCATCAAAGAGTTCTCTCCGCTCCTCCGGTCTTCCGCTTAAGATTCTCTCAATCTGTCCCTGACCGATGATGGAATATCCCTCTTTTCCGATACCCGTATCGTAAAATAACTCGTTGACATCTTTTAATCTGCAAGGACTGCCGTTTAACAGGTACTCACTCTCACCGGAACGGTATACCCTTCTTGCAACTGTCACTTCTTCAAATTCAATCGGAAGTTGGTGGTCTGAATTATCCAGAGTAATCGCCACATAGGCATAACTAAGTGGTTTCCGGTTCTCCGTTCCTGCAAAAATAACATCCTGCATACTTGCACCACGAAGCTGTTTTGCACTCTGCTCTCCGAGCACCCAGCGCACGGCGTCTGCGACATTACTCTTTCCGCTTCCGTTTGGTCCTACGATTCCCGTAATTCCATTGTGGAAATCAAATACGATTTTATTTGCGAAAGCCTTAAAACCGTGTACTTCGATACTTTTTAAATACATCCTGCTCCCTCACTACTTATCTTTTTTCTCTTCCTTTTTTAATTCCAAAATACCGTGGTAGGCTGCTTCCTGTTCCGCTGCCTTTTTCGTCCGTCCTTCGCCCTGTCCAATGACCCTGCTGCCAACATATGCTTCTACGACAAACAGCTTATTGTGGTCAGGACCTTCCTCTTTTATCAAACGGTATCCTAATTCCTCTTTATGAGAAGCCTGTACGATTTCCTGCAGGATAGTTTTGCTATCATAAAAGAGCTGTTTATGCTCGATATCTGTCAAAATGAATTTTAAAATAAACTCTTTTGCACTAGCAAAACCACCATCTAAATAGATTGCTCCTATGACTGCCTCCATTGCATCTGACAAAATGGATTTCCTGCCTCTGCCTCCGGTCATATCCTCTCCTTTTCCAAGATAGATGTATTTTCCCAAATCAATCTCTTTTGTACAAAGTGCCAGTGTAGGCTCACATACGATACTTGCTCTTAACTTCGTTAAATCTCCTTCCGGTAACTTCGGATAGTTCTCATACAAGAATTCACTTGAAACAATCTCTAAAACCGCATCTCCTAAAAATTCCAGTCTCTCATTGTCCGATAGTCTTCCCATATGTTTTTCGTTTGCATAGGAACTATGGGTTAATGCCTGTTTTAACAGTTTCCCATTTTGAAACTGATATCCAATGACCTTTTGAAATTCTTCTAAGGTATTCTGATTCATGATTTCTCTCCTTCTATATAACGAAAAGCCCTTTGAAAAAGAAAGGGCTTCTCTACTCATTTCCTTGTTCAATTACCGGCTCTATGCCAATGCATTTTTAATCTGCTCTACTGCATCTCCTACAGTAACGATTTTTTCTGCATCCTCGTTTGCAATTTCAATATCGAACTCTTCTTCTAAGCCCATAATAATCTGAAATACATCCAAAGAATCTGCTCCTAAATCATCTGCAAATGTTGTCTCCATTTTGATTTCGTTCTCATCAACATTTAATACCTCTGCAATAATTGCTTTGATTTTTTCAAATTCCATATTCTTTTCCTCCTAGATTTTTATTCTTCTGATGATTTTTCCACTATGTGGGAACGAATTTTTTGATTAATCTCCTGTTCTTTAAATACCGCACATTGTAAAATGGTATTTTTCACCTCTGCTGCCTTTGAACTTCCATGGGTCTTTACAACCAATCCGTTGAGTCCTAGCAAAGGTGCTCCGCCATGCTGCGATGTATCAAATCTCTTTAAGGTATCTTTTAATGCCGGTTTTACAAGTAATGCACCTATTTTACTCTTGAGGCTGGACATGAGACCCTGCTTGATAGTACTCATAAGTGTACCTGCCACGCCTTCATATAGCTTTAAGATTACATTTCCCGTAAAGGCTTCACATACAATCACATCTGCATCTCCATGTGGGATGTCTCTTGCTTCAATGCTTCCAATAAAATTAATATCTTCACACTCTTTTAACATAGGGAAGGTCTCTTTTACCAAAGCATTTCCCTTCTCTTCTTCGGCACCGATATTTACAATGGCTACCTTTGGATTCTTAACTCCCATAACATGTTCCATGTAAATAGAACCCATTTTTGCAAACTGTACTAAATGACTTGGTCTTGCATCTACATTCGCACCACAGTCAATTAAGATGGATGCTCCTTTTTCGGTCGGAATAAGAGGTGCCAACGGCGGTCTCTCTACTCCTTTGATTCTTCCAACGATAACCTGTCCTCCTACGAGGATTGCCCCGGAACTTCCTGCTGAGACAAAAGCATCTGCCTCCCCGTTCTTTACCATGTTCATACCGACCACGATGGATGAATCTTTCTTTCTTCTGATTGCCATAACCGGAGGTTCTGCTGTCTCAATGACCTCTGTGGCATTCACAATCTCTATCTGTTCTTTGTTGACACTATATTTTTCCAGCTCTTCTGAAATGACATCTTCCTGCCCTACCAGAATTACCCGGATATCTTCTCTTTCCTGAATGGCATCTATTGCACCTTTAATAATCTCTCCCGGTGCATTGTCTCCGCCCATTGCATCCAGTACAACACGTACTTTTTCCTGCATTAAATATCCTCCTTACTCAACATCTATAAAAAAATATACTATATCTGTTTCTATAAATCAACTCCCAAAAATGGTTGATTAGTAATTTTCTCCATTCTTCTTTTGCTCCGTCTTTTTATCCTCTTCGCTCATATATTTTACAAACACACTTTCTAAAAGAACTTCTGTAAACCATGCTGCCAACACCGGAACCACTACGAGCAAAAAAGGTATACTCCAGACCACAAACGCTGCCAAAGCCAGAATCACCAGAAGGATCAATGTCTTTGGAAAATGAATGAACATGATAAGTGCACTGTTTTTTAATACTTCCTTCGTTGTATTTTCAAACCTGGCAATATAGGAAAATGTATACACCATCCAGAGAATCTCAAGTATGAGCAGAATTGCGAAAAAGACATAGGCACTTCCATAAGGATTCCCCCCACGGAATGCCGAGTACATAATATAGATATCTGCTCCTAGTATTGCTGCGATTGCCAAAAAAATCAGCCAGCAGATCGTCGACTGCTTAAAATTTTCCTTCCATGCTCTTTTATACTCTCTCCACAGATAACTTCTGTCATGTCTGAGTACCTTATGCGTTGTATAATAG
>JBJELL010000258.1:0-8745 GCA_051879115.1 Lachnospiraceae bacterium | reverse complement strand
ACAATGGCATGGGCACTTGCTAACAGAAATGGTTATGCTTCCTGCCACGGTGGACAGAAAGAATATACATTAGCAGATGGTTCTAAATATGTTGCATCTGTATTCGGTTTATCAGGATCTGGTAAATCTACTTTAACTCATGCAAAACATGACGGAAAATACCCAATCACTGTTTTACATGACGATGCATTCATCATCAATACAGACACCTGCTCTTCTGTAGCATTAGAGCCTTCTTATTTCGATAAGACAGCAGATTATCCTACAGGATGTCCTGACAATGAGTACTTATTAACTGTTCAGAACTGCTCCGCAACCTTAGATGAGGATGGAAAAGTTCAGTTAGTAACAGAGGATATTAGAAATGGTAATGGTCGTGCAATCAAATCCAAATTATGGTCTCCAAACCGTGTAGACAAGATTGATGCACCTGTAAATGCAATCTTCTGGATTATGAAAGACCCTACCATTCCACCAGTAGTAAAATTAAAAGGTTCCGCATTAGCATCTGTTATGGGAGCAACTCTTGCAACAAAGACATCTTCCGCAGAGCGTGTAGCAGCAGGTACAGACTTAAATGCACTTCGTATCGTACCTTACGCTAACCCATTCAGAACTTATCCGTTAGTAAATGACTACGAGAAGTTCAAAAAGTTAGTAGAAGAGAAGAACGTAGATTGCTACATCGTTAATACAGGTGATTTCATGGGACATAAGTGTGAGAAAGAAGATACACTTGGAATCCTTGAGACAATCGTAGAAGGAAAAGCAAAATTCGAGAAATGGGGACCATTTGAAGACATCGAAATTATGTATGACTGGTCCGGAAAGACTGGAGATTTCACTCCAGACTTAAACGACAAGGATTATGTAGCAGCATTAAAGAATGCTATGCAGAACCGTGTCAATGCAGTACAGGATTTTGCAGTTAAGAAAGAAGGCTATGACAAACTTCCTGATGAAGCTTTAGCAGCTCTTCAGAAGATTGTTGATGAGGCAGCTTCTCTGTAAGAAAGAACTGTAAAAAAATAGTCAATAAATCGAGGGATGTATCCAAAGGATACATCCCTTTTTTGGGATTTTCGGCTAAAAATTGAGTGGACAATTTTACTGAAAATTGCTATGATAATTAAATAAGTATTTTGATTAAGAATGTAAAGAGAAGGGCGAAGGATGAAGCTATATGAGATTGCACAGGGGGAGCAAATAAGGATTATAGCTAGTACAGGAAAGAATACATATGAGCAGATGACATCGGTGGAATTGTGCAAAGACGGGGTAATCTTTGTGAAACCAATGTATTATGAGGACAAGCTTTTGAAGTTTGATGGGGAACATCTTCAAATCAGTGTACTCTATGTTGTGAATGGAGAAAAACCTATGATTTGGGAAGGTTGTGCCATTCGGTATGTTCAGACTAAAACACAGAAGTTTCATGCGATTCTGTGTAAAAGGGATGGTATGCCTTTAAATAGAAGACAGGCATTCCGACAATATTTAGGGGTTCCCGGGTCATTGTTCATTGAACAGACAAGAGAAAGAAAAGAAGTGATTGTCAAAAATATCAGTACGACAGGGGTATCCTTTGTCGTAGAATCACTTGATGTCAATACAGAGGATATCAGAGAATTTCGTTTAGAATTTGAGGATGCTCAGAATCGGTTGAATATTATCCTGCATGGCAGAGTGGTTAGAGAAGAGGTTTGCGAGAATAAAAAGGTATTTGGGGCAACTTTGACAAAGACAAATGTGAATCTCAGTACTTATATTGCACAAAAACAAAAGCAGGATATGGCAAAAAAACGGGGAAAATGAAAATAACATGGTAAAAGCAGGAAATAACAATGAATAGAAACAGTAATGACTTAAGCAACCGGATTAATGAAGCATACAGTGGACTGAGTAAGGGTCAGAAAATGCTTGCTACATATATTACCGACAACTATGATAAGGCAGTTTTTTTGACAGCAGCCAAACTCGGTGAGGTCGTCGGCGTCAGTGAATCAACCGTTGTCCGGTTTGCAACACATTTAGGATATAAAGGATATCCGGATTTTCAAAAAGCATTAGAAGAACTTGTGCGTAACAAGCTCAATTCGGTGCAGAGAATGGAAGTAACCTATGGGAGAATCAGCCAGTCAGAGATTTTAGAATCCGTGTTACAGTCGGATGCAGAGAGAATCAAGGAATCTCTGGGAATGATTGATGGGAATGCATTTGAAATGGCAGTAGAGACCATACTAAATGCAAAAAGGATTTATATTGTAGGGATTCGTAGCTGTGCACCTCTTGCAAGTTTTCTTGCATTTTATTTGAATATGATGTTTGAGGATGTGCGCCTGTTATCGACGAACAGTTCCAGTGAGTTGTTTGAACAGATGGTGCGTATCAGTAAGGACGATGTGATTATTGGAATCAGCTTTCCTCGCTATTCCATGCGTACCTTAAAAGCAATGGAATTTGCCAATAACCGGAGTGCAAAGGTAATCACGATTACGGATAGTGTTCATTCGCCAATGAATCTCTATTCCTCCTGTAATCTGATAGCAAAAAGTGATATGGCGTCCATTGTGGACTCTCTTGTGGCACCTCTTTCCGTTATCAATGCACTGATTGTGGCACTCTGTATGAAAAAACAGGGTGAAGTGGTACAGACGTTAGAAATGCTTGAGGATATCTGGGACGAATATCAGGTCTATGAAAATGACGAAATCAATGCAATAGATGATTCTTTAAAAATGAGATATGCTAGATTGAGGAATAAGGACAAGGATGAGTAGAGTTATAGTAATCGGAGGCGGGGCAGCGGGGATGTTTGCTGCAGTCGCAGCCGCAGAAGCGGGACATCAGGTAGTACTTTTAGAACAGAATGAAAAGCTTGGAAAGAAAATCTATATTACAGGAAAGGGACGCTGTAATCTGACAAATGCCTGTGATACACAGGAACTATTCGAGAGTATTCCAAGAAATGCAAAATTTTTATATAGTGCGATTTATACCTATGACAATTTCCGTGTCATGGATTTTTTTGAACGGCATGGAATGTCAGTCAAAACAGAGCGAGGAAACCGGGTCTTTCCGGTGTCTGACCACTCATCTGATGTGATTTTTGCCTTGCAAAAAGTCTTAAAAGAATCTGGTGTGAAAGTTTTCCTTCATACAAAGGCAGAAAAGATACTGACACAGGATGGAAAGGTTGTCGGTGTTCTGGCAAATGGAAAAGTCTGTGAGGCAGAGGCAGTCATTGTAGCAACAGGAGGTTATTCCTATCAGTCTACCGGTTCTACGGGAGACGGTTATCGTTTTGCAAAAGAAGCGGGACATCGGGTGGAAGAGCTGGCACCGTCATTAGTTCCAATGACGGTAAAAGAGGAATACTGTATGCAGATGCAGGGCTTGTCTCTTCGCAATGTATCCGTAAAAATCAAAGATGGGAAAAAGACATTATACGAAGAATTTGGTGAGATGCTCTTTACTCATTTTGGGGTCAGTGGACCGTTGATTCTAAGTGCCAGCAGCGTAGTAAACACTCAGATTCAAAAAAGAGAATTGTCTATGGAGATAGATTTAAAGCCCGCCTTGACGAAGGAACAGTTAGATGCCAGAATTTTGCGGGATTTTGAAGAGAATAAAAACCGGCAGTTCAAAAATGCACTGCAAAAGTTGCTTCCGTCTAAAATGATACCGGTTGTCATTGACCTTTGTGGAATTTTGCCGGAGAAAAAAATCAATGAGATTACAAAGGAAGAACGAAAACACTTGATAGAAGTCATGAAACATTTCCCAATGACCTTAACGGGGCTTCGGGACTTTAAAGAGGCAATTATTACAAGAGGCGGTGTTAACGTCAAAGAGATTGACCCGTCCACAATGGAGTCAAAACTGGTAAAAGGACTTTATTTTGCCGGAGAAGTCTTAGATGTGGATGCCTATACCGGAGGCTTCAATCTTCAGATTGCCTGGTCTACCGGATATTTAGCAGGGAATTCCATCAGATAGCATATTGATTTTCTGACAGGAATCATGGAAAATAAGAGAAAATGAAAGCGATAATTCAGACAGGAAAAGGAGAAAGCAGATGAGTTACAATATAGCCATTGACGGCCCGGCGGGTGCAGGAAAGAGTACCATAGCAAAAAAACTGGCAAAGGATTTGGGATTTATCTATGTGGACACGGGAGCGATGTACCGTGCCATGGCATTATATTTTATTCAGAATGGAATTGATAGGACAGACGAAGAAGCCATCAGCAAAGCCTGTGAAAGTGTGGATATTACCATTCGTTATGAGAATGGGGAACAGCAGGTTATTTTAAACGGAGAAAATGTCAACGGATTTATCCGAAAAGAAGAAGTCGGCAACATGGCATCTGCCACTAGTGGTTATGCCAAGGTTCGTACCAAACTGGTGGAATTACAGCAGCAGCTTGCAAAAACAGCCGATGTAATCATGGATGGAAGAGATATCGGAACTGTAGTGCTTCCGGATGCACAGGTAAAAATCTATCTGACGGCAAGCGTACAGACCAGAGCGAAAAGACGCTATGACGAATTACAGGAAAAAGGCTTAGACTGCGATTTAAAACAGATAGAAAAAGATATTGAGACGAGGGATTATCAGGATATGAACCGTGAGAACTCTCCGCTTCGGCAGGCAGAAGATGCGGTGCTTGTAGACTCTTCTCATATGAATGTTGAAGAAGTAGTAGAAGCTATCAAAGAAATATATAAGGATGTTTGCTAAAATGAAAAATGTAGTGTTAGCAAAAAGTGCCGGATTCTGTTTTGGAGTAAAAAGGGCGGTCAACACCGTCTATGAAGAAGCCGGAAAAGGGACTGTATACACCTATGGACCGATTATCCACAACGAAGAAGTGGTAAAAGACCTTGAAAAAAAGGGTGTTAAGGTAGTAGAAGACTTAGAAGACTTTAAGATACTGCCTAAAGGAACGGTGATTATTCGCTCTCATGGTGTCGAAAAAAGAGTCTATGATTTTTTGAAAGAACAGGATTTCAAGGTAGTAGATGCCACCTGTCCCTTTGTGTTAAAAATTCATAAGATTGTAGAGGAACATTCTCAAAAGGGCGAGCATATCTTAATTGTTGGAAATGACAGGCATCCCGAGGTAGAAGGAATCAAAGGATGGTGTGAAAAAGCACATAGAACCGTGATACAGACGAAAGAAGAAGCAGAGAATTTTACCTTAGATGGAACGCAAAAGATATGTATTGTATCACAAACGACATTTAACTACAAGAAATTTCAAGAATTAGTTGAAATTATTCAAAAAAAAGGTTATGATATAATTGTTTTAAATACAATCTGTAATGCGACGGAGGAACGGCAGACAGAAGCACGTTCCATTGCGAAAGATGTCGATGCAATGATAGTTATCGGCGGAAAGAGCAGCTCGAACACACAGAAGTTATTTGAAATATGTAAAATGGAATGTGAAAATACTTACTATATACAGACACTAGATGACTTGGATTTAAGAAAACTGGAATCCATTGATAACGTAGGTATTACCGCAGGGGCTTCCACCCCAAATAATATTATTGAGGAGGTTCAAAAGAATGTCAGAAATGAGTTTTGAACAAATGCTAGAAGAATCATTAAAAACAATAAGAAATGGGGAGGTAGTCGAAGGTACAGTTATCGATGTGAAACCGGATGAAATCATCCTGAATATTGGTTACAAATCAGACGGTATTATTACTCGTAACGAATATACGAACGAGTCTAACGTAGATTTGACAACTGTAGTATCCGTAGGTGACACTATGGAAGCCAAAGTCGTAAAAGTAAACGACGGCGAAGGACAGGTTCTCCTTTCTTACAAACGTCTTGCAGCAGAGAAAGGAAGCAAGAGATTAGAAGAAGCATTTGAAAACCAGGAAGTATTGACAGCAAAGGTAGCACAGGTATTAGCAGGTGGATTAAGCGTTGTAGTTGATGAAACAAGAGTATTTATCCCGGCAAGCTTAGTATCTGATGTATACGAAAAAGATTTAAGCAAATACGATGGACAGGATATTGAATTCGTAATTACAGAGTTCAATCCAAGACGTAGAAGAATCATCGGTGACAGAAAGCAGTTATTAGTAGCTGAAAAAGCAAAATTACAGGAAGAGTTATTCGCAAGAATCAATGTTGGCGATGTAGTAGAAGGAACTGTTAAGAACGTAACAGACTTCGGTGCTTTCATTGACTTAGGCGGAGCAGACGGATTACTCCACATCTCAGAGATTTCCTGGGGCAGAGTTGAGAATCCTAAGAAAGTATTCAAAGTTGGCGATAAAGTAAAGACTTTCATCAAAGACATCAATGGAAATAAGATTGCATTATCCATGAAATTTGAAGAGACAAATCCTTGGAACAATGCAGCAGAGAAATATGCAGTAGGCAACGTTGTAAAAGGCGTTGTAGCAAGAATGACAGATTTCGGTGCTTTCGTAGAATTAGATCCTGGTGTAGATGCATTATTACATGTATCCCAGATTTCTACAGAGCATGTAGAAAAACCGGCAGACGTATTAAGCGTAGGTCAGGAAATTGAAGCAAAGATTGTAGACTTCAATGAAGAAGAGAAAAAAATCAGCTTAAGTATCAAAGCATTAAGTGCTCCGGCAGCACCAGAAGCAGAAGAAGAGGATGATGCAGAGGTTGCCGATGTGGATATTGAAGCAGTAGCAAGTGAGTTAGAGGAAGAATAAGAACCGGAGATTGTTCTATGTTTGAAGGTTACGAGAAATTTAAAAAAGATATCTATGGTCTTACGCAGATAGACTTGAACTCTTACAAAGAGAAACAGATGCGCCGCCGGATTGATACTCTTATCACAAAAAATAAGACACATTCTTATGATGATTATGTCAGATTGATTAAGAGTGATCCGGAAAAATTTGAGCAGTTTGTCAACTTTCTGACCATTAACGTGTCAGAGTTCTATCGAAATCCGGAACAGTGGGCGATTCTCGAAAAAGAATTGTTCCCGGCTATGATTAACAAGTTTGGGAAACGGCTGAAAATCTGGAGTGCGGCATGTTCTACAGGTGATGAACCATATTCACTGGTTATGGCTCTTTCAAGACATGTGCCGTTAGATAATATCCATATTATCGCAACGGATATTGACAAGCAGGTGCTTGATAAGGCAAGAATGGGTATCTACAATGAAAAAAGTATTGCCGGTGTGCCGGAAGAATTCAAGAGGAAGTACTTCAAGCAGATTGGTTCATCTTATCAGATAGCCGATGAGATTAAAAGATGTGTGGAATTTAAGGAACATAATTTACTGAAAGACCCATATCCAACAGAATGTCATTTAATCGTATGCAGAAATGTAGTCATCTATTTTACGGAAGAAGCGAAAGATGAGATTTACAGAAAATTCAATCGTTCTTTAGTAGATGATGGAGTACTTTTTATTGGAAGTACAGAGCAGATTACGAATTATAAGGCATTTAACTTCAGAAGAAGCAAATCCTTTTTCTTTGAAAAAGGGCAATAAAAGAAAAATAATAAAGAAGAACGCATGTCATATGACATGCGTTTTTTTAAATTGTTGTAAAATGGGGCTGTCGCATAATCATGAAACAGACACCCTAAACAGAAATCAGATAGGAAAGGATATGCATTACATATGATTTGATATCCGTCTCATTAGCAAGAAATTCATCCGTTAATTCAAAGTAAGTGACTTTGTCATGGTATTCTAACTTAAAGTAAGGAGATACTACAACTTCATGCTGCGGCAGGAAGCATCCGGTCTTTTTACTGTAGCAGGTAGCAGCCTTTGCCTTAGTGCGGTAATCCTTATCGACATAAAAGGCAACACTTTTATGGATTGCTGTATCTTCATTAGGAAGATAGTAGTAGTCCTTATAATTCGGATAGAAGAACTTCAACTCTCCATCATAGATTTTAATGGAAAGTTTTGTAATATCCTGATAACTTGTAAAGTAAAAATCCTCATATCCAAAAGAAATACGTTTTGGTACAGGAAATTGATTTTTCAAGGTAAAAATACATTCTCTTTTCGGGAGAGAATTGTAATCTTCAAATAGGTTCTTCTCAACAGAGGTAACCGTAAATCCCCCCTGAAACAACTGAATATAGGAAAGAATCGGGAGTAAATCTATCATGCCGAGCACATCTTCATAGTTGTGAACCTGAAGCAGATGCTGCCCTTCTTTGGTAGGAGCCGCTACATAGGAATGATAGACGTTGATGAGTTCCCCACCGGAATAGAGGTCTTCGCGGGAGATTCCTAAGAATTTCTCGATGGTTTTCTGCTTTAAGTTTGGCAACTTAAAGATTTTTTTGAACTTCGAGAGAGACTTAAAGATATCAATGTAAGTAAATGTATCAAAAGGTTCTGCAATTTTGTATTGGCTGCATTTTGCTTTTAAATAAGGAACATCAAAACCAAGACCATTAAAAGTAATGATTGTCCGGTATTGTTTTAGAAGTTCAAAAAAAGCAGTCAGAAGAACTTTTTCATCCTTTGGTGAATCAGCAAAAAACTGATCAATACAGATGACATCTCCTTTTCGTCTGGCACAGCCAATTAAGTACAATGAGGTATTGGATGCTGAAAATCCGGTTGTCTCAATATCAAAAAAAATGGAATCTTCTGTAAAAATAGATGAAACCAGTTCATTTCCACAGTCGAATTTTAATTCATTATGCCATGTCTGCATGGAGTTTTCCGCCTTTCACTTTCTATTTTACTACTATTC
>JBJELL010000257.1:0-8786 GCA_051879115.1 Lachnospiraceae bacterium | reverse complement strand
TTCAGTCCTCTGCTCTACCAACTGAGCTAACTGGGCATTTCGCTTTCTTACGTCAACAAATAAGATTTTACATTAAGATGAACTAATTGTCAAGACATTATACACAACTTTTTTATTTTTTTAGTCGTCCTCTTCTTCCGTTTCCGGAACATCCCATCCCGGATTCTCCTTATCGGCAATCTGGGCAATGACCTTCGTCAAATCCAAATCCAACAGTGTCTGCACCGCAGTCAGATTTACCGGGATTACTCCACTCATATCATAATGCATCTGCTGTGAATCTGCACTTCCTAAATAAGTGGCTAATGCTATGGTCATTTCAAAATTTTCACAGTCCGGGTTCACACCGATATTCTTCGTATCGGTCACACACTTCATCTGTTTTTCCACTCCATCTATCACAAAAACCGGAAGTGCTGCAACACCGAGATTGTCCCCTAAGATATCCTTTATCTGCTGATATGCCTGTGTATCATAGACTGCCGCCTGAACCGTTCCGCTCTGGAAACCGGCAATTCCCACCGTTCCATCCGTATCATTTACCACATTCGGCTGTGCCTTGAATTCTTCTAACCACGTATCCACTATCTCTGCTGCCAGCGGCTCAGACACCTGCTCTTCCTGAGAATCCTCTGCATTTTCAGCAGTCTGCTCTTCTTTGGAATCTTCTGTAGCTTCAGCAGTCTGTTCTTCTTTTTCGTCCTTCGCATCGGCACTGTCCGCTGCCTCGCTATCTTCCTGCACTTTTGAATCTTCCTCTTCGGTGCTCTCCTCCTCCGGGATTTCAACCACATCCTGTGCCTCATAGAAGGCTTTCAGATATCTTTCATCATCGAAAGGATAGCTCAGTACTCCCTTTGCAAGAATCGTATCTAACTGTTTGACATCCTCCTCGGTAAAGGCTCTCTTGTCGTAATACAGCACATATGGATTTGCCGAAACAGGTATGCCATAGACTTTCCCCTGATAAGTTGCCAGATTTGCAATGCTGGTGGTGTTTGAAGAAAGTACATATTCCTCTGTCTTTCCCCAAAGTCTGGTCAAAAGACGATTCTCCACCAACTCATTTATCTGTGAACTGTCAAAAATAAAAATATCCGGTGCATTCTCCCTGTCTTCTGCCATCTTTTTCACTGCTTCCTCCGTACTGTAGGAGGCAAAGTCAAAAATCACTTCATCATTGGGGTATTTTGCCGCAAACATATCACATCTGGTCTTAAGCCAGTTCTCCTTTTCCTTAGAAAAGTCTCCCTCATTTCCCCAAATAGTAAAATGATAGGTTTCTGACTCCTCTTCTATATTCTCATCTCCATCTTCTTTCTTAGATGACGCCTTATCCTTTGATTTGCCACAGGCTACAACAGATACGGCTGTCAAAGCCACGACCAAAAACATGGCTAATAATCTTTTCTTCATTTCTAAGTACCTCGCTTTACTGTTTCTGAGTACAACACATATCATACACCTTTTTACTCCATTTTGCTACTCTTATTTTTTTCGAAAATTTTCCATGTCCATATTCTTGAATTTTTTTATCCCGGTGCTATAATAGGATAAAGCAAATACAAAGGAGAGAGAGTATGACTACTATAAAAGACATCGCAAATCATCTGGGGGTTTCTATCAGTACCGTTTCTAAAGGTTTAAACGGTGCTAGTGATATCAGTGAAGATTTGCGGCAGTTGGTATTAGACACAGCCGTTGAAATGGGCTATCAGACCAAGAAGATGAAGAAAGACGAATATAAAAAACTCTGTCTGTTCATTAAAAATATGGATTACGAATCCCCGGACGATTTCGGCTACGACATCATTCTCGGTTTCAAACAGGCCGCCTTCCGCGACCATTGGAATGTGGATGTCATCCCGATTACACCGACTTTTCAGATATCCGAAAAATATGACACCTATATGCTCAAAAACGGTTACAGCGGTGCTTTTTTCGTAGGTTTCTCACTCCACGATGCATGGTTAGACCAGTTAAAGGAAACATCGATTCCAACCGTTTTATTCGATAATTATATTGCAAAGAATCCTCATGTCTCCTACATAGGAACCGACAATGATGAGGGCATTGATGCAGCCATCGAACATCTCTATCAGCTCGGTCACAGAAAAATTGCTTTTTTAAACGGTCCATCCTACTCGATGATTTCTAAAAGCCGTAATCAGGCTTTTATCGACAGTATGGAAAAACACGACTTGATCATTCACCACGAACTGGTTGTCTACGGAGATTTTTCAGCAGAAGCTGCCAGTGAATACATTCCGAATTTTCTGATGAACGGTGCTACAGCAATTCTTTGCAGCAGTGATGTCATTGCCAGCGGTGCAATTTCCGAATGTCAGAGGAGAGGCTACCGGGTTCCAAACGATATCAGTATTATCGGTTTTGACGACCTTCCGATTTCCTCCACCCTACAACCGCTGTTGACTACTATCCGTCAGGACCGCCTTGTCTTAGGAAGAACCGGATATTTTTCACTGAACTCCATGCTCCATGGTGTAGCTATCAGCAAGACTCTGCTTCACCCGGAGTTGGTGGTACGTTCTTCTACTGCAAAACGTCCAAAATAACCTAATCTTTTTCATACATTCATACAGCAATGCCTTCCTATAACAAGAAAAAAAGAGGATGTACACCAATTATCCGGTGCACAACCTCTTTAAAATAAATAACATTATTCGTTTTAACACTTCAGCACTGCCTTATACTGATGAAAGTATAAATCAATTTTTTTACAAATGCCGGCGATCGGAATCGAACCGATACTGTGTTTCCACAACAGGATTTTAAGTCCTGCGCGTCTGCCAGTTCCGCCACGCCGGCTCAATGGATGGAGGTGGATTCGAACCACCGAAGCAATATGCAGCAGATTTACAGTCTGTCCCCTTTGGCCACTCGGGAATCCATCCATTTTCTATTTTCTCATTGTCAGTGCATTCCTGCCCTGACAATGATTAATTATATCACAAGGCTTTTTTTCACGCAAGCAGTATTTTAATATTTTTTAAAAAATCTAGTCTCTCCGCTTTAAGACAACTGCCGAATACTTCGGAAGGGTAATCGTAAGCCTTCCCCTTTCTGCTTCATAGATGACCGGATTCGTGGAAAAACCGTCTTCATAGGAGAACATCAACTGTTCTAACTCACACTCTTTTGGTATTCCCGCTGTCCACGCCGGTACTTCTATGGTGCGGCTGACACCGTCATTATTCATGACAATGATAAACTGTTCCCTGCGGTTAAATCTTGCATAACAGATTACATTATATTCTCCACATAGAAATTTCACAGAACCGGTACGGAACGCCTGATACTGCTTATGAATCCGAATCATTTCCCGATGAAATTCCAACAGGTCTTCATCTTCGTTTCCCCAAGGATAGGTTCTACGGTTATCCGGGTCGGTAAATCCCACCTGCCCTGCTTCATCACCATAGTACAGAGTCGGAGCACCGGGCCAAGTCATCTGAAACACAACTGCCTCTTTCATAATTCCCTTGTTCAAGTCTTCTCCTGCTGCATCAGTCGGAAACATTTCCGCCCTTCCTGCCTTATGGTTCGTTCTTGTCAGGAATCGGGAGTGGTCGTGATTGGACAACTCATTCATAGAGCACTGCAACGATGGAGTCAGGAAACGGGACATATGATGTTTCATGGCACCTTCAAAGTTAGAGAAGTTTCCAATATTTTCTCCCTTATATTCATCACTGTGTTTTTCCATTCCGGTCAAAAACCAGGTAATCGGTTCCATAAAGGCATCATAATTCATGACCGTATCCCACTCATCCCCTTGTAGCCACGGATTCGGGTCTCCATAATGCTCTGCCAGAATCACAGCATTGGGATTTGCTTCTTTTACAGCTTCCCGGAACTCTTTCCAGAACCGATGGTTCATTTCCGGGCTGTGTCCTAAATCGGCTGCCACGTCCAAACGCCATCCATCCACATTGTATGGAGGAGATACCCATTTTCGGGCAATCTTCAATATGTATTCCCAAAGTTCTTTAGAACCCTCGTAATTGAGTTTTGGCAGTGTATCATATCCCCACCATCCCTCATAACTTCCATTCTGCGGCCAGTCCTGCTGGTTTGTGAAGGCAAAAAAATCACGGTACGGACTTTCGGCACTTAGATATGCTCCCGTCTCATATCCTTCCTGATTCTCATAGAGTCTCTCTCTGTCAAGCCACTTGTTGCGGGAACCGCAGTGATTGAACACACCGTCTAGAATCACTTTCATTCCCCGGGAATGGACTTCTTCTACGAATTTTGCAAAGAACTCATTGCTTGCCTCTAAGTTCCTTTTATCCGTCACACGGCACAGATACTTCTTTGCCATGGTATTATCCTGACATCCTTCCGGTAACAGCTCTCCTTCATCTACGACAATCTTTCCATAGTGAGGATCAATATAGTCATAATCCTGACAGTCGTATTTGTGATTTGACGGAGATACAAAAAGCGGATTGAAATATAAGACTTCTACACCTAATTCCTGAAGATAGTCCAGTTTCTGCCGCACTCCTTCCAAATCGCCTCCATAGAACTCTCTTACACTGATTCCCTGAGGACGGCGTCCCCAGTTCTCCACCTTCACGGAAGGGCCGTCTACATAATAGTATTCGCCATTTTCCACATCGTTTGAAGCATCCCCGTTATAAAAGCGGTCCACCAGAATCTGATACATCACAGCACCTTTTGCCCAGTCCGGCGTAGAAAATCCCGGTACAATGTTAAAGTAATACTCTTTCCTCGGTTTATCACTGACACCGAAGCGGTCATAATAACATTCCAGAATTCCGGTTACCACTTTGAAATAATAGGAAAATTCCTCTGTTCCTAACTGAATCTCAACTGCATAATAATCGAATCCCCATTCGGACTCCGTTTTTTCCATCCGGTATTTTTTACTGTCTGTACAAAGCCAGACTATATCCACGTTGTTTTGTTTCGTCCGAAAACGTATCGTTACTTTTTCGTTTTCTTTCGGTTGTGCCGGACTGCGATAATCTTCTGTTCCGTCCGAAAACAGAGATTTTTTACTGAGCACCGGTCTCATCTGCATCATATAACGTTCTATTCTGCCCAAATCATAAATAGATTTCTGATTCATATTCCATACCTCTTTATTTTTATAGCCTATTCCTCTATACGCCCTGTTATTCTCTCCCATAATTCAGATTTAGTACCATTTTACCATAGTTTGATTCAGGAACAAAGTCTTTTTCATACAAAGTAAAAAAGACAGCTCTTCAATCTGCTGTCTTTTTTGGAGAAGGTATTTTTACTATGGGGTGTAGCAAAAACTATATAATGTATTGGGGGGTTTTTACGGTTATTATTGTAGCATCCGTCAACGAATAAGTGTGCACAAACTTAACAAAAAATCAAATCTTTTTCTGTGCATTTTGTATAGGTCTTTTATACCAACCCTTTATTTAGGAAATCCATTTTTCACAATTTCCGTAAATTTTCGGAGCTTTTCTTTGGAAAACCGTTTTTTTCTGCTTATGCCTCTGCCCTTTGCTCAAATAAACCTTCAAATTCTTCTCTTGTAATTTTTTCTTTTTCTAACAACAATTCTGCACAGGCATTTAATACATCCTCATGCTCATGGATAATTTGTTTCGCACGCTCGTAACACTCATCAATGATACGCTTGATTTCCGCATCAATCTTTGTTGCCACATCTTCGCCATAGCCCCGGGTATGGGCTAAGTCACGTCCAATGAACACTTCATCATCATCGTTGTCATAATTAATCAATCCGATATTCTCAGACATTCCATATTTCGTTACCATGGCTTTTGCCAAACTAGTTGCCTGCTTGATGTCCTGAGAGGCACCTGTGGTAATGTCGTCAAAGACAATTTCTTCTGCCACACGTCCACCTAAGTCCACGACAATCTCCTGTAACATTCTGCCCTTGGAATTGAACATCTCATCCCGTTCCGGTAAAGGCATGGTATAGCCTGCCGCACCTGCTCCTGTCGGAATGATGGATACGGAGTATACCGGTCCCACATCCGGAAGCACATGGAAGAGAATCGCATGACCTGCCTCATGGAAGGCGGTAATCCGTTTTTCTTTATCGCTGATAATACGGCTCTTCTTCTCTGCACCGATACCGACTTTTACGAAGGAGTTTCGGATATCCTCTTGTACGATATAGGCACGGTCTTTTCTGGCTGCCACGATTGCCGCCTCATTTAAAAGGTTCTCTAAGTCGGCTCCGGTAAATCCTGCGGTTGTCTGGGCAATCTGTTTTAAATCCACATCGTCGCCAAGCGGTTTATTCTTAGCATGAATTCCCAGTATTTCTTCACGTCCGCCGATATCCGGTCTTCCAACGTGAACTTTTCTGTCAAATCGTCCCGGACGCATAATTGCCGGGTCTAAGATATCTACACGGTTGGTTGCCGCCATAACGATGATCCCTTCATTGACACCGAAACCATCCATTTCTACAAGAAGCTGGTTTAAGGTCTGCTCACGCTCGTCGTGACCTCCGCCCATACCGGTTCCTCTTCGTCTTGCCACCGCATCAATCTCATCAATAAATACAATACAAGGTGCATTCTTCTTCGCATCTTCAAATAAATCTCTGACACGAGAAGCTCCTACACCGACAAACATCTCTACAAAGTCGGAACCGGAAATACTGAAAAATGGCACTCCCGCCTCCCCTGCAATGGCTTTTGCAAGCAGGGTCTTACCGGTTCCCGGAGGGCCTACTAAGAGCACTCCTTTTGGAATTCTTGCACCGAGTTTGGTATATTTTCTAGGTGCACGTAAAAAATCTACAATCTCTTCTAATTCTTCTTTTTCTTCCTTCAGTCCTGCCACGTTTTCAAAGGTTATCTTCTTATCCGTATCCGTGGTCATCTTTGCACGGCTCTTGCCAAAGTTCATCATTTTAGAACTTCCACCGCCTCCGGCATTCTGGTTGCTGAACATCATAAAAAGAATAAACATTGCCCCAAAGGTCAAAAGAAGGGGCAGAAGGGATGTCAGCCAGCTCTCTGACGGCACATTGCGTACCACATAATCTTCAAAACCGTATTTGTCCATGAGCTTTTGCATCTCATTTACATCGGACACATATAATTTTACTGTCTGCTTGTCATCCAGTATTATTTTCAATACTCCAGTGGGAACTTCTCTATTTGGCTGAACGGTTACTGCTGCCACTTCTTCATTGCTCAATGCTTCTTTGAATTCCGCACTGGTATAGGCTCCCGTGGTATCCTGACTGGTGTTTAGCAGATACCATGCTAAAATCACAACTACCACAAGCCCGATATAAAATCCCAGTCCTCTATAATTTTTCTTCAATTAGAAACCTCCTTTATTCTCCAAACTCAAGTACTCCGATATAAGGTAGATTTCTGTATCTTTGTGCATAGTCTAATCCAAATCCGACTACAAACTCATCCGGAATCTCAAATCCGGTATAGTCCACATCTACATCTACCACTCTCCGTTCCGGTTTATCCAAAAGTGTACATAATTTTAAGCTCTTTGGACGGCGTGCTTTCAGGTTTTCAAGCAGATAGCTTAAGGTTCTTCCCGAGTCAATAATATCCTCTACCACCAGCACGTTTTTTCCCTCTAACGGCTCATCTAAATCTTTTATAATCTTAACCACGCCGCTGGATTTCGTATCATTTCCGTAACTTGTTACAGACATAAAGTCCAGCATAACCGGTCCTTTGATATGTTTTGCCAACTCACAGGAAAAAAATACGGACCCTTTTAAAATACAGATAAGGGTAATTGTCTCATTGCCCATATCTTCACTGATTTGTTCCGCCATCTCCCGGATTTTTTTATTTACTTCCTCCTCAGGGATTAATACCCGAATTGATTCTGTCATTCTCCTCTCCTCCATCATATTGTACTTCCAGTATTCTTTTGGTCTCCTTCTGTATCTTGTAATGGGCACTGATTCTGTGCCCAACAATCCAGAGTATATGGGAATCATCCGCTAAAAGCCAGATATTCTTCCGTTTCTTTGCATCTATTTTTTCATTGACAAAGTAGCGTTTTAACTTCTGAGTATGCCCTGCCTTATCACAGACAAAGTAGTCTCCTTCCCTACGCCCCCTCGCCAACAAATTACTTTTAATCATATCATAGTCAAACCATTTCGTATATGTTTTTTGCGGAATTTTTTCCAAAAAACCGTTATTTTCCATAAGACGTAAGGTAAATGGTCCCTTCTTTATTCCGGCACTGCCGGCTTTCTCAAGTTCCTCTTTTCCAAATTCCAAGACTTCTAATTCCTGCTCCTGATTTTTTCGATGGATTCTGATTCCATCATAGCTGCGGTATGCCTCCATACCATAGGGCAGTATTACCCTTCTTCCTGTCTGTTTTGAGAAAAGTTCTTCTATCATCTGCAAATGAACCAGCTCGATATCCTTTTGGGAATGACAGAGTAAGAACAATACCCTTCTTAAGATTTCACTACGAATTACCTTATCGTATGCAAAAAATGCTTCCTCTCGGATATGGATACCATCTTCTTTTTGCAAAACACAGACTTTTTCTGCCTCCTTAGCCTGACTGCTGATATAGTCTAACGCATCTTTGATTCTATCAGAAGCCTCCTGAATGTGTGCTGTCGCCTGGGGATTCACCTCGCAGAGCTTCGGTATTATCTGGCTGCGGATTTTGTTTCTACTGTAGCGGACATCTTCGTTGGTACTGTCGGTACGGTAGGCTTGATTCTGCTCTTCTAAATACGCAAGAATCTCACTTCTGTCAGTATGCAGCAG
>JBJELL010000256.1:0-2121 GCA_051879115.1 Lachnospiraceae bacterium | reverse complement strand
GTTACAAATACATACGATGATCAGAGTGCAACACCAACAGGTATTATCGTAAACAACTTACCATACGTTGCATTACTCTTAGTAGCAGTAGTTGGATGCGTAGTAATTTTTGCAGGTAGAAAAAGAAGAGCAAACTAATTGATGGAATTTACTAGCCTATGAGTTCAAAAAATCAGGAAAATGATATAAAAAATAAAAGTACTGATGGACAAATGCTAGGACGGAAAATTGTAAGGACGATTGATAGCGTGGTAGATACTATCATGCTGTCACTCTTCCTACTTTTCCTTATATTTAGTATTTATGCATTATGGGACACAAATCAGATATATCAGGCAGGGGACTCTGCACAATACGAGGGTTATAAGCCGAGTGCGGATAACAGTATGTCTTTTGAAGAATTGAAAAAGCTGAATTCAGATGTGTTTGGTTGGCTTACCGTTTATGGAACACACATAGACTATCCGATAGTGCAGACAATTGACAATGATAAGTATGTAAATACAGATGTCATGGGAGAATATTCTCTGGTAGGAAGTATTTTTCTTGATTATCGAAATAAACCGGATTTTTCCGACTATAACAGTATCCTTTATGGACACCATATGGATGCCAATGCAATGTTTGGAGAAATTGGTAATTTTGAAGACAAGGAGTATTTCCAAAAACATCAATTTGGAAATCTTTATTATAATGGAAAAAATCATGGTTTAGAGTTCTTTGCTTTTTTAGAACAGGATGCTTATAAATTTGATTTTTTTGAACCGGCAATAGAGGGCAAGGAGAAACAACAGGAATATTTACAACGGTTGTTAGATAATGCAATTAACAAAAGAGATATTGGGTTGAAACCCGATGACCATATTGTGTTATTATATACTTGTACTTCTTTTAGTACGAATGGAAGACACGTACTGGTTGGCAGAATTACAGATCAGGTATTTGAAGATACCTTTGCGAAGGACCCGAATAAGGGACGGGGGTTGGATAGCCAGAAAATTTGGGTATGGTTAAACAAACTTCCGCTATGGACATGGATTGTTATTATTTTAGTAGTTTTATTGCTGATAGAAATTGTGCTTCGGAAACTGATCATAGAGAGAACGAAACGCAGGAAGAGCAAAGGAGAAGTTGGAGATGAAAATAACAAAGAAAAACAAATTGAATAAAATAGTAGTCTTTCTTCTGCTTTTGACCTGTATAGTTTCCATAACAGGTTTTTCGGCAAAAGCAGCTGGAAATGCATCTATCTGGCTGACTGTAAGTCAAACGATTGAAAAAACAGCGGTATCAGCTTCAGACGAAGCTCCGGTATTTTGGTACAGATTGACTCCCTTAGAGGATGGAAATCCGATGCCGGAAGGCAGTAGTGAGGATGAATATATTCTGAAAGTAGAAGGAAATACAAAGGAAGATACCAAAACTAGAATACAGATTGATTTCACCCATACAGGAGAGTATACGTATTCTTTTGAGAGAATTACAGATGAAGAGACAGATTATGTCTGTGATGAAGATGGGTATACCATTATTGTAGGAATAAAATATAATAATGAAGGCAGGTTAATCAGTGAAACTTCAGTCATCCATAACTCCAATGGAATGAAAGAGGAAGCATTGAAATTTAACTATACTTATGAACCGGATATTGCAGGCACCGGACAGGTAGGGGATACAGCAGATGCCAATGATGCTCAGTTGGCAAATGCAACAACGAGAAACCGGACGGTAAATAATCAGGAAGTAAGTAATCCGGAAGCAATAGATACCCAGGAAGATTTGGAGCAGTTAGGGGATGAAGCAGTACCACGGGGGTTGCGGAACACGGATGCCTGGGCATTGGCAAATTTTATTCTGGCGGCAGTTACTCTGCTAGGTACAATCATACTTTGGATTGCTTATCTGATTAAGAAGAAGAAATCCGACAAATCTAACGATGAGACGGAAGGTGACAAGACAGTAGAGTTAAATCTGTATAAACCATTGCGTATATTTAGTACAGTTGTTGCGGTAGCATCTGTAATATTCTTCTTCCTGACAGAAGATATAACACTTTCGGTTAGGATGACAGACCAGTATACATGGATTATGGTGGTGGCATTTTTTGCCCAACTGATTGAT
>JBJELL010000255.1:1265-8922 GCA_051879115.1 Lachnospiraceae bacterium | reverse complement strand
CGGATTCTACGGCAATAATCGGGGTTCCAATCTGTCCCATCATATCGTGACCTAAGTGGGGGCGGCTGAAACCATAGGTTCTCGAAGTGCCGAAGTCGTCGAAGTCCGAATAGGGAAATCCTTTTGCGATAGGAGAAAAGGCTTTAAGACCGTAGCATTTTTCATATTTTTTACTGCCGGGTTCGGTCTCAATCTCGTAATCTCCCACATAGCCGCCTAATACGGCGGTGTATGCTTCTAAGAAATAGTCGTAGTTTTCCAAATCCTTCGTCAGTTTTTTCATCGTGGTAGTCTTGTTCTTTAAATCCGTTGCCGTCTCCATCATCTGTTGTGTAGAGTCATTTGTGAAGTTGCCACCGTTCTTAGCAGCCGTGTAGGCGAGAAGTTCAATCCAATTAATGGGAACCTTAGTCTTATGGCTTTCCACATCCAGATCATAGGCAATACAAAGAGCTTCATAAGGGACGTTAAAGTCTACCCATTTGATATAATCTTTCTTATCGTTTTCTGAGGAGGTGGATGGTTTCGAGGAGACGGTCTGCGTCTTTTCAAAGTTTATGAGGAGTCCGCAAAAGAGTGTGAGACAGATGAGTTCTAAGGTGAGAATGGCCGTTAGTTTTTTTCGTTTTGTCATAGTTGTATTCCTACATAGTATTTGTATAATATATGACAAGAGTATCTAATTACATGAAAACTTTGTAGAGAAAAAATAGATATTTTAGAGCTATGATAAAATGAACGCAAAGGAGCGTGATTGACATGAAGAGAATCTTAGTAATAGATGATGAAAAAGACATCCGGGATATGTTAAAAGATTGTCTGGAAATGGAAGATTATCTGGTATATACCGCCGCAGACGGAACGGAAGCATTTGAACAGTTAGGACATTCCATAGACCTGATTCTTTTAGATGTAAATCTTCCGGATATGGATGGTTATTCTGTCTGTGAAAGAATACGGGATGTTGTATTCTGCCCGATTCTGTTTCTGACAGCAAGAACAGAGGAGTTAGATAGAATCAATGGGTTAAAAGCCGGGGGAGATGATTATATCTTAAAACCCTTCAGTATGGACGAACTGTTAGCGCGGATTGAGGCGCATTTGCGCAGGGAAGATCGGAGAAGAGAAAAATCAGAAGTTTATGTCAATTCAGAAATTACGGTTGATTTTAAAGGACATAAAATGTTGTGTAAGGGTGTGGAATTGAGTCTTACGAAAACCGAATTTTTAATTGTGGAACTCTTATTGACTCATGCAGGACAGGTTTTTGAAAAGGAACAGATTTATGAGAAGGTAAGAGGATTTGATGGAGAGGCAGATGCAAATATTGTAACCGAACATATTCGAAGAATCCGTAAGAAGATAAAAACAGTTACGAAAACAGAGTACATTCAGACAGTCTGGGGAGTGGGATATAAATGGATTGGCTAGAGAAGAAATGGGAGGATATAAAACGAAAGATAGAGAAAGCAGGATTAATCCGTGGTTTATTATATTATCTGCTGATAGCTGTTATTTCCGCAGGAATTCTTGCTCTGTTGACAAGAAATATCTGTCGGTCATGGATAGGAGTTATTAATTTTAGAAATCCCTCGAAAGCATTTTACAATGATATGGGGATGCTGGCGGTAGAATTTTTGTATTATAACAGCTTTCTGACCTATGTGCTCATTGCCTCCTTTATCGCAGTATGGCTGTTCTTTAAAAGAAAGCTTTACCCAGCAACAGAGGCATTGAAAGAGTCTATAGGGAATCTGGCACTTGGAGATTACGGTCATGAGATTACTTATCGGAGCGGGGATGAACTTGGCAGATTATGTGAGGAAACGGAATATCTGAGAAATCGACTCATAGAGGAACGAAAAAAGCAGTGGGAAGAGGAGGAAGACCAGCGAAGTATTAACGCAGCCTTTGCCCATGATATCAGAACGCCTCTGACTGTTATGAAAGGATATACAGAATATCTTCTGAAATATATTCCCAAAGAAAAGATAAGTGAAGAAATTCTATTGGAAAAATTAAATACGATAGCAATACAGCAGGAACGGTTGATTGCATTTACAAAGACTATGACAGATATCCGTCAGATGGAAAAAAGAACGGTAAAAGGCGATTGGTATAAAATATCTGATTTAGTAGAAAATCTCCGTATGGAGGCAGAGACTCTGACAAAAACCGCAGAGGGAATGAGCTGTGAAGTAGAAGTGGATGAAATCTTAGAAGAAGAAATCTTTGTGGATATGGAAATATTCTTAGAAGTATTTGAGAATCTTATGCATAATGCTCTTCGTTATGCTCAAAAACAGATTGAAGTCTGCCTTAAGATAGAGGAACGCAGATTGATATTATTTGTAAAAGATGATGGAGAGGGATTCTCCCAAAAGGCACTACGTGTAGGGTCTAAATTGTATTACAGTGAAGAAAAAGAAGATGGAGAACATTTTGGAATGGGGCTTTTTCTATGCAGGATGCTCTGTGAAAAACATAGAGGAGGTCTAACGCTTATTAACAGTGTAGAAGGTGGTGCCATTGCAACTGCGGAATTTCTCTGCCGGTGTAGATAATTTGTAGGGAAATGGATTTTACAATAAGGACACAATAAAAAAGTGTTAGGGTATAGGGAGAAAGGAAGCAGAATATGTCAGTGAATATTGAAATCAAAAATTTGTCTAAGCATTATGGAACAAAAAAAGCATTAGACGGTATCAGCCTGAATATCGAACAGGGAATGTTCGGACTGCTTGGACCAAATGGAGCAGGAAAGACTACCTTAATGAAAGTAATTACAACCTTAACAAAAAAGAGTGAAGGTTCGGTAACAGTCTGTGGGATTCCCATAGAGGAATGTGGAAAAATCCGAAAGATTATAGGTTATCTTCCCCAGGATTTTTCCATGTATGGAAATATGACAGCTTATGAGGCTTTGGACTATCTTGCCATTCTATCCGGTATGGGTAAGACAGAGAGAAAAATCATGGTGCCGCAGATGTTAGAAAAGGTAAATCTTAAAGAGCAGCAGAAGACAAAGGTAAAGGCAATGTCCGGTGGAATGAGACGCCGTCTTGGAATTGCACAGGCGATTATCCACAATCCCAAAGTCATTGTAGTAGATGAACCGACGGCAGGACTCGACCCGGAAGAAAGAGTACGTTTTAGAAATCTCTTATGTGAGATTGCAAAAGAGAGGATTGTCATTCTTTCGACACATATAGTAGGAGATATTGAGGCAACCTGTGAAGAAGTTGCAATATTAAATGAAGGGAGAATACTTTTTCGAGGAACGATTAATGAGCTTTTAAAGATGGTAGAAGGGAAGGTATATACCGCTGAAATCTCTACAATGGAGGTTGAAAAAGTAAAAGAAAAGTTCTTAGTCACAGGAATATTGACTTCTGGAAGCCTGACCAGAGTAAAAATAATATCAGATGTACCTCCTATGGATGGTTCACAGCTTTGCAGTCCCGATGTAGAGGATGCCTATATGTATCTGATGCACCTCAGGATTGATGAGGAGGTGTAGAAAATGTTTAAGACGTTGTTTGGAAAAGAATGTAAACAGATTGCAAAAAGTATAGTCTATTACCTTTACATACTGATTTTGGCATTGTTCTTAAGTACGCAGTTAACAGATGCAGACTGGACAACAGATATGGAAAAGCCAAAGGCGGGACAGACCAGCTACGGAATAAAAGATTCGGATAATAAAAAGGATATTATGAGTGCCACACTGGCAAATCTCGTAAGGGAGGTAGAGAGTGAATCTTTTGCAACCTATCCTCTTATGTTCTACAAAGAAGTGACCCTGACCGAAGAAGAATTAGATATGCTAAAAGAGATTCTTAAGGACTGTACCGGGAAAACCTGGGATGAGCTTATGAAAGAAGAAGAGGCTTATTATGAAACCTTTGATGAGAATGATATAGAGTCATCTGAAACAGCCTTTTTTTCCTATATGGTAGAACCGGAAGAGGGGCTTACTTATAAAGAATTCAAAAAAGAAATGTCAAGGGTAGCAGAGATTATAGGAAAGGGCAGTGCCTATGATGAAGAAAATCTAGAAACAGGGGTATGCGTTCCAAAGACCTATGAAGATGCAGTGAAGGATTATGAAGACTTTTGTAAGGTGGATAAGATTACCGGAGCATATATGCGGCTCTATTGTGACTATGCAGGACTTATGATGGCGATTTTGCCCATGTTTTTAGGTGTTACCAGATGTCTGAGAGATAAGAGGGCAGATGTAGATTCTGTTATCTATGCAAAAGAAGTATCTTCGGGAGTAGTCATTGCAAGCCGTTATCTTGCAAATGTATGTATGGCATTTATACCGGTGGTGGTAATTGGATTCTTCCTACAGCTTCCATTCTGTTATCATGCAAATACTTTGGGAGTTACACCGGATTACCTGGCATTCTTAACATATCCAATCATCTGGCTTTTGCCGGAAATTATGATTGTTATGGCTCTTGCCTTTTTCCTGACAGAGCTTACGGATAAAATCATCGGCGTATTTGTACAGATTTTCTGGATGCTTGCAGATGAGTTTTCAACGGACATTTTGGTAGGGGACTTTGGAATGAAGCTGGGAGTACGTTGGAATACGCTAGGAGAGACTTCAAGTTATCTGGCACAGAAGCAGGCACTGTATTTTAACCGGGGTGTGTATACCATAATAGCGGTAGTTTTTGTTATTGTAACAGTTTTCATTTATGAGAAAAAAAGAAGAGAGGGAGAGAGTATCTATGCAAAAGTATTTAAAAATAGGCATTAGCTATCTGCGGAGGCAATATCTGCCCCATCTTCTTTTGACCCTGCTCTTTTGTCTGGCATCGGTGGGATTTATGAGCTTTCGAAATCTCGCTGTTGAGCAGAGTGCAAAAGTTTTGGAAATGTATGTCAGCCTGACGGGAATCTTTCTTTTGACTCCGCTTTTTATGCCGGAACAAAATCAGGATATCTGGCAGTTAGAAAAATCAAAGGCAACACCAATGTGGCAACTTTATCTGGTACGGCTTCTTGTGGGAATTGTTTTTATGGTAAGTGTAATTACCTTATTTATGGTTGTGCTCGATAGAAATGGAAGTGTCGTCTTATGGAACCGGATGTGGGTTGGGGGTATCAGCGAGATGCTCTTTTTAGGAGCGGTTGGATTTGCAGTGTCGGGGATTACCAATCAGGCGGTAATTGGTTACATGATAGCCGTGGTATATTACCTATCCAATATGGGAGGAAGGAAATATTTTGGAAAGCTGGCACTTTTTCAGATGATGGAAGGAAATTATGATTTTGCAGGTTGGATGCTTTTGGTAAGTGCAGTGCTGATTGTCGCATCTATTATAATAAGAGAAAGACAAAAATAAAAGAGCTGCCTTAACACAAGAACAGCTCTAATACAAATACGACAATGCAGGCAATGACTGCCACTTGAAAGAGACTTCCGCCAAACCAGGCAATCAGCATGGCAACGATGAAGGCGGCAAGTGCTGAAAGTGTACTTCCAGTCGCATCTAAGATTGCCGGAAATGTCATAACGGCAAGGGTTACATAAGGAACATAGTATAGAAAAGAACGGATGAATCGGTTCTTAATCTCCTTTCGGATTAAGGTTAAAGGCAGAACGCGGATTAAATAAGTCACCACTGCCATAACCAGAATATAAATATAGACATTATGCTGCATCAGAATCCTCCTTTACCGGGAATAATAAAGCGGCGAGTGCAGAGATCACGACGGTTAAAATAATCGTCCGTACACCGGAGCTAATCCCTGAAATCAGCGGAAGTTTTGCAAAGGCGAAACTTGCAGCCATAGAAAAAGCAACAACTCCTGCAATAATCTTACTCTTTCTCGCCGGTGGAATGATAATTGCAATGAACATGCCGTAGAGTCCCACACTCAGAGCACTCACCACATTTGCAGGTAAGACATTTCCCATCAATACGCCAAAATATGTACCAAAAGACCAACCCGGAACAGCGATGGCAATAGCACCAAAGGTATAATAAGGATGTAGTTTTCCCGGTACTGCAACCGAAATACCAAAAATCTCATCCGTTACATCATAACCAATCAAAAGTCTTTGCCACAGCGGCGTATCCGGTGAAAGCTTCTGGCTTAAGGCACAGGACATTAAAAGATATCGGGCGTTTGCAACGAATTCCATTACTGCCACTTCAATATAACTGGCACCTGCGGCAATTAGGGTAAAGCCGGCGAATTCTCCGGCGGAAGCATTTAAGGTAAAGCTGGCAAGCATTGCCTGTAAGGCCGTAAGTCCGGCATTCTTTGCGGTAATTCCAAGTGTAAAAGATACGGCAAAATAGCCAAGAGCGATTGGGATACCGTCTTTTAGACCTTTTTGAAACCAGGTCTTTTTATCTGAAGACATTAGAATTTCCCTCCTGTATATCAATCTCAATATAAAATCTGGTTTAGCAAATCTATTGTAATTACTTTCCAAAGCTTTGTCAATTCGCTTGCTTAATTGAAAATTTGTGTTAAGATATAATAATAGTATGGAGGAGTATGCATAAGGAGGAGTTGAAAAAATGGCGATTGAAAAAGTCAGAGATTATTTTCGTCAAGAGGGGATAGAAGACAAAATACAAGAATTCGATGTATCGAGTGCAACCGTGGAGCTGGCAGCAGAGGCACTGGGTTGTGAACCATGTAGAATAGCAAAATCCATTACCTTTCATGTGGAAGATAAGGTAGTTATGATTGTTACAGCAGGGGACTGTAAGATTGATAATTCTAAATACAAAAAACAGTTTGGAACAAAGGCTAAGATGTTAGGCAGAGAGGAAGCGGAAGAACTGGTAGGACATGCTGTGGGCGGTGTCTGCCCGTTTGCAGTCAATAAAGGCGTGGAAATCTATTTAGATGAATCTTTAAAACGGTTTGAGACGGTATTTCCGGCATGTGGAAGTTCAAACAGTGCAGCAGAGTTTACAATACCCGAGATGGAGAAATACACGAACTATGAGGCATGGGTAGATGTGTGTAAGCTGATAGAATAGAGGGAAGGACAGCTATGGAAAACAAAAGAAAAATCAGGAAGTGGCTCTGGTTGGGGATGGATAAACAGACAGCAAAGAAATATCAGAGGAAGATTGCTGCTGATAATATTCGTATCATTAAGAATGAAAGTCTTGTTGTCGCACTGCTTTGCAGCGTATTTGCTTTTTACTTCTTGAGCAAAGATCATTTGGAAGCAAAAGGAATTGCCTGTATTATAGGCGTATCCGTCATGTTTGTTATCTGCATTTATGCAAATATACTGATGAAGAAAAAGGAGAGTGTTTCTAAAAGAGAGGCATGGTTTTGTATGGGGCTTTTTATGCTCTGTGCCTATCTGGAAACCATCTGGCTGGGAACCTTTGGAGCAGGAAATGAACTGGCGGTAACGAGTGTATGTCTGTTCGTACTCATACCAACGAACTTTGATATTCTTCCTATATATAATATACGGATTACACTTTGCGCAGCGGCAGTATTCTTTTTATCCAGTTATCTTTCTAAGACACCGGATAAATTTTTATATGATGTGATAGATGCAGTCTTTGTCATTGTGATTGGTAATCTGGTTGCCTATGAGAAGGCAAAGATAAAATGGGAAAGTGTCAGAGTACATGAGATATTAGAAGAGGAAAGAGAC
>JBJELL010000255.1:0-1165 GCA_051879115.1 Lachnospiraceae bacterium | reverse complement strand
AAAGATAAAATGGGAAAGTGTCAGAGTACATGAGATATTAGAAGAGGAAAGAGACATTGATGTTCTAACCGGAATTTGGAACCGCAGAGCTTTTGAACGGGAAGTCGATAAGATTGTGGAAACGGAAGACTTAAAGAGTATGGTAGTTATCATGATGGATATCGATAAGTTCAAACGTATTAATGACAGATTCGGACACGAGACAGGAGATGCCTATCTGAAGCATTTTTGTGAATTATTCAGAGGGTTTATCGAGAAGAATACGGTAGTGGGAAGGCGTTCCGGAGATGAGTTCTTTATGTTTATCTATAATTATGGAGAATTGTCGAGGGTGGAGAACAATATCAAAGAGTTCTATAAGAAGTTAGAGAAATATCCAATAACACTGCCCGATGGAGAAGAGAGAGTGATACGTGTTTCTGCAGGTGCCGTATGGACAACCGATATGAATAATGGATGGACAGATCTTCTGTGTGCGGCGGATGAGGAACTTTATTTCGTAAAAGAGCATGGAAGAAACAGTTATACAATAGAAGAATATTGTGCAAATAAAAAGATGCTTTAGAGGAGAATCTAAGGCATCTTTTTTATGGAGAAATAAAATATATGTAATTAGTCATATAAGGAAATATGATATTTGCATTTGCGATATATCTTCCAGCCAATCAGAACCGGCATACTTAAGAGCATAAGAACACAGGGGATGCCGCCAATGATTGCCATGAAGATAAAAATAAGAGTATTGACCATAGTGTATGTATCCTCCTTTCCGAAAGAACTATAGCAGAAAAAGGGCAGAAATTGTGGGTTTTTGAGCGTTCCTTAACACAATTTTATCCTATGTTCAGAAAGCGTTAAGAATGATTTATGCTACATATGATTCTCATTTTGAAAGTAAAAAGTAAGAAAGAGGATGAGTGGATTATTATTCCGACTCATCCTCTTTCATTCTATAACCCACGCCCAGCTCGGTAAAAATATAGGTTGGTTCTGCGGGGTTTGTCTCTAATTTACGGCGGATATTTGCCATATTTACACGTAAAATCTTATTGTCCGTATCGGTATATGGTCCCCATACATCCGACATAATCGAAGAATAGGTCACAACCTTGCCTGAGTTCTTAGCGAGACAGGCTACAATCTTATATTCAATCGGTGTCAGATG
>JBJELL010000254.1:0-2136 GCA_051879115.1 Lachnospiraceae bacterium | reverse complement strand
CCACATAGTATCCAAAAAATCCATGATTTATTTCAGAAATCACTCATCTTCCGGTAACCTGTTTTATCAGCAGCAAACTGATTCGTGCGGCAGCACCATGATACGTGCATGGCTGAACGGTTACATTTTCAAACTTAAATTCTTTAAAACCATTGCGATATTTTTCTTTTATGATAAAATAAATTGGTTAGACTTATATGTGAACATAAGAAAGAAGGATACAGATATGAAAATGAAACGAGAGGATATTCGTAACATTGCGATTATTGCCCATGTCGACCACGGCAAAACCACTCTGGTAGATGAACTGTTAAAACAAAGTGGTGTATTCCGTGCCAATCAGGAAGTTCAGGAACGCGTCATGGACTCAAATGATATCGAAAGAGAACGCGGCATTACGATTCTTTCTAAGAATACCGCCGTATTTTATAATGATGTAAAAATCAATATCATAGATACCCCGGGACATGCAGACTTTGGCGGCGAGGTAGAACGTGTCTTAAAAATGGTAAACGGTGTTGTACTTGTGGTAGATGCCTTTGAAGGTGCTATGCCACAGACCAAATTCGTCTTGATGAAAGCATTAGCCCTAGACCTTCCGGTTATCGTCTGCATCAATAAGATTGACCGCCCGGAAGCAAGACCGGATGAGGTCATTGATGAGGTATTGGAGTTATTCATGGATTTGGATGCTTCCGACGAACAGTTAGACTGTCCGTTTATCTATGCTTCTGCAAGGGATGGCTATGCTTTAAAGGATTTGAATGATGAAAAGAAGGACATGACCCCTCTTTTTGAGACTATTTTAGACTATATTCCGGCACCGGAGGGCGACCCGGATGCCAATACCCAGGTATTAATCAGTACCATTGACTACAATGAATATGTCGGACGTATCGGTGTCGGCAAAGTAGATAACGGCTGCTTAAAAATCAATCAGGAAGCTGTAGTTGTCAACCACCACGAGCCTGACAAACTCAAAAAAGTCCGTATCAGCAAACTCTATGAGTTCGACGGTTTAAATAAGGTAGATGTTACGGAAGCAGGTATCGGTTCTATCGTGGCAATCTCCGGTATTGCAGATATTCATATTGGAGATACCATCTGTGCACCGGAAGCCCCACAGGCAATTCCATTCCAGAAAATTTCAGAGCCTACGATTTCTATGAATTTTATCGTAAATGACAGTCCTCTTGCCGGACAGGAAGGAAAATTCGTGACCTCCCGCCACATCCGTGACCGTCTCTTCCGTGAACTGAATACAGACGTATCACTCCGCGTAGAGGAAACTGAAAATGCTGACAGCTACAAGGTCTCAGGACGTGGTGAGCTTCACTTATCCGTTCTGATTGAAAATATGCGAAGAGAAGGCTATGAATTTGCCGTCAGCAAAGCAGAGGTACTCTACCATCAAGATGAAAACGGCAAAAAGACCGAGCCTATGGAACTTGCCTATGTGGATGTACCGGATGAATTCACCGGTTCTGTCATCGATAAATTAAGCCAGAGAAAAGGCGAGATGTTAAATATGTACCCTATCAGCGGCGGTTATACAAGACTGGAATTCAATATTCCATCCAGAGGTCTGATTGGCTATCGTGGAGAATTCTTAACCGATACCAAGGGAAACGGTATCATCAATACCATTTTCAACGGCTATGCTCCATACAAGGGAGATATCCAGTATCGTAAACAGGGTTCTTTGATTGCCTTTGAATCCGGCGAATCTGTAACCTACGGTCTTTTCTCCGCTCAGGAAAGAGGTACTCTCTTTATCGGACCGGGTGAAAAGGTATATTCCGGTATGGTTATCGGTCAGTGTGCAAAGGCTGAGGATATTGAATTGAATGTATGTAAGAAAAAGCATTTAACCAATACCCGTTCCTCTTCTGCGGATGAAGCACTGACTCTAACACCGCCGAAAATCTTAAGTCTTGAACAGGCACTTGACTTTATTGATACGGATGAGCTGTTAGAGGTGACACCGGAGAGTCTTAGAATCCGTAAGCGTATTTTAGATCCGACCCTTCGTAAGAGAGCGAATTTTAAGAATAAATAATCATCTTATTGAATTGTGAAAGAAAAAAGCGGGATTTTCCCGCTTTTTCCTTTATTCTTGTTCTGTTTCATTTTAAC
>JBJELL010000253.1:0-8974 GCA_051879115.1 Lachnospiraceae bacterium | reverse complement strand
CTATAATTTTATCAATCAAAAAAGGAAAGTGTATCTCACACTTTCCTTCATATTCAAAAGCATTTTATAATGTGAAATCCTCTATCTCTCTTGTCGGTACTGCCTCATTCTGTTCCTGTTCAAGTCCACTATGTCCGACAAAAAACTGATACTGCTGAAGCACACGGTCTTTTTGCATATCTGACACGGCTTTTTGTACATCCAGACTCCGCAGGTCACTCTCGTCACCCTTCATGGAATACTCTTTGTCCGGCTGATATGTATTGGCATAGTCAGAAGCAGTAAAGGTCTGCTTTTCCCTTGCCTTAATAATGATTGCCTCGTCCTGCTTTGGCTGAATGGCATTATCTAACTCCTGCCGTTCTAACTCAACCTGTCTGCTGGCTGCTTCTAACTCCCGAAGCCCAACCTCACTTATAGAATTGTTCGCCTGATATCCCATACTGGAACGAATTCCGGAAATACTCATAATCTTTCACACCCTGCTATCTGTTTTTTGCCTTACTGAAATCTATATCGGCAATTTCTAAAAAATATTAATATCTTTTTTTATTTATCTAAAATTTTTTTCAATTCATTCATAAAGGTATTCACGTCTTTAAACTCACGATATACAGAAGCAAATCTCACATAAGCTACCGCTTCTAAATCTTTCAGTTTATCCATAACAATCTCTCCGATAACGGAGCTTGGGATTTCCTTCTCCTCACGGTTAAAAATCTCTGTTTCTACCTGATCAATTAAATCATTAATCTGATTTACGGAAATCGGTCTTTTATGGCAGGCACGTAACACTCCCGCTTCAATTTTAGAACGGTCATACTGCTCTCTGTTGTTGTCTTTCTTGATAACAATCAGCGGTATCGTCTCTACTTTTTCATAAGTTGTAAAGCGTTTTCCACACTCATCACATAGTCTGCGGCGACGGATAGAATTATTATCATCTGCCGGTCTTGAATCGATAACTCTCGTGTTCTCACTGCTGCAAAACGGACATTTCATGGCGAATTCCTCCTTGCGTACTTAATATTGAAATTATAAGCATTATCCAAATTATTGTCAACTATTTCACGACATTATGTAACTCTATAATTTTTTCTTAATGTCCTCTATTTTGACATCCACCAGAATAATGTCCGGTCCCACCTTTACCACGTCACACCAGGGAATAAAGTACTCACAGTCCCTTCCGAAAAATCCCCAAAAACGTGCCGGCCCGGGAACAATCAATGCTTTGATACATCCATCACACTCATCAAATTCTATATCCATCACATGACCAAGACAACGACAGTCACAGACATTTATCACTTTTTTTTCCCGCAATTCACATAATCTCATAGCAGTACTCGCTTTCGCTCTTTCTACTATTCTATGCTCATTGTGCAAAAAAGGTCATCCGTTAAAGGACTTATACATTGAAGCGGAATAAAATAACATCTCCGTCTTTTACAACATATTCTTTTCCTTCTAAGCCTACCAGACCTTTCTCCTTTGCTGCGGACAGACTTCCACAGTCTAATAAGTCCTGATAGTTTACGACCTCGGCACGGATAAATCCTCTCTCAAAATCCGTATGAATCTTTCCTGCTGCCTGCGGTGCCTTTGTACCATTCTTAATGGTCCATGCACGTGTCTCATCCTCTCCTGCAGTCAAATAACTGATAAGACCTAACAGGGAATAGCTTGCCTTGATTAATTTTTCAAGTCCTGATTCTTTTAAGCCTAGTTCTTCTAAAAACATTGCTTTTTCTTCATCATCTAACTCAGCAATCTCCTGCTCAATCTGGGCACAGATTACGAATACTTCACATGCCTCTTTTGCTGCATGTTCACGGACTTTCTGCACAAACGGATTACCCGCACCGTCATCTGCAAGGTCATCCTCCGATACGTTGGCAGCATAGATAACCGGTTTTGCTGTTAAAAGATTGTATTCTTTGAACCATTTCTGCTCATCCTCATCCTCGCCTAACTCAAAGGTCTTAGCTAAGTTTCCCTCTTCTAAATGTGCTTTTACCTTTTCTAAGAGTGCTAACTCTTTGGCAAGGGTCTTGTCCATTCTAGCTCCCTTTGCTGTCTTTGCAATTCTTCTTTCTAAAATCTCAATGTCGGAAAAGATTAACTCTAAGTTAATGGTTTCGATATCGCGAACAGGGTCCACACTTCCATCTACATGTACCACGTTGGTATCTTCAAAACAACGTACCACATGTACGATAGCATCTACTTCACGTATATTGGCAAGAAACTGGTTTCCAAGTCCCTCTCCTTTACTTGCACCTTTTACAAGTCCTGCAATATCTACGAATTCGATGACTGCCGGAGTGACTTTTTTAGACTGATACATATCTCCTAATTTTGTAAGACGCTCATCCGGTACGGCTACCACTCCCACGTTTGGGTCGATGGTACAGAACGGATAGTTCGCTGACTCTGCACCTGCCTTTGTCAATGAGTTAAATAATGTACTCTTTCCTACGTTTGGTAAACCTACGATTCCTAGTTTCATATCTATTATCACCTATCCAGAATTCCTTGAATTTATAAGGATTTCTGCCTTTCTCTTATATTTCTACTACACAATTTTCTACCATTTACAAGCCAAGAGAGTTTAATACAGCATAATATTATACCACTCTTGACATAATTTGAAAACAATTAATTTTCTAAATTTCCTCTAGATTTCAATGATGTTGTACAATAAAAATACCGACCTCCAATCGTTAGATTTTAGGTCTAACTTTTGGAGGACGGTACGACGGTACATTTCTTCAGTTGATGCTTCTATAATTGCTCATTCCTTTAGATAACTGCAACTATTCCAATTCATCAACGGTAACACATTTGATTTCTTTAAACTGTCTTAACTGCTTATCATTCGTCAGAAACAAATCGCAACCCATTATACAGGCTGTTGCTAACTGTAAAGCATCCATAGTCTTAAAGAATTTATATTCTGCTCTAATTTGTGCTGCTTTCTCTGCAATTCTTTCATCAATGCTTTTGACTTGAATATCCATATCATTTATAAACGCATAAAAACAATTGACTAACTTCATATCTTCTTGCCTATATGGATATGTTAAATATTCCGTAATCGTAATTGCAGAAGTTACATAATCCCACTCATTATATTCTTTCCAGAATGCTTTCATGTTTGCATAATACAACTCACTACTTTGTAAATAATATATAATGGGTGCTGTATCAATAAACACTTTCTTAAATTCTGTCATCATTTCTCAGCTCTCTTATATAGTTATCAATTTCATCTGTGCTTCTTCCACTCGATACAACATATTTTTCCAAATCGACAATTCTACGTCTTTTATCTGCTCTCTTTTCTTGCCCTGTTGTGTTTAACCTATCCAGAATGGTAATAATAACTTCATCCCCGATATTAAGAGTTTTTTTATCGTTTTCATCTACAACAATTTGTGTTCCATCGTAATAACCTTTTACTGCCGCTAACATAATCTATACCTCCTCTTCTTCATCATTTTCTACCTCTTTTTGGCTTTCCTTTCTGTTCTGCAGGATAATCTATAATATATTCTTTTCCATCAGACGTATTTTTTAATAATAATTGCATTTCCAAAGCATCTGCAATCTCCACCAATTCCAAAGTAGAAAAATTATCCCTGTTCATCTTGTTATTTAAATTTTGTTTTGTAACATTAGTTCTCTCTGCTAATTTTACTCGTGTTACATTTTTATCCTTTAATATACCTTTTATGACTTCCGTTGCTGACATATCAAAAGCTCCCATAGCTTTTTACACTTCCATTATATGTTAAATTCTATAGTTTTTCAAGTAAACTTATTGATGTAATCAGGACCGGCAGAAAGTTTCCATGTCTGCTCATCTGTTAATCTTTTGACTCCACTACAATCAGAGTTCCCTCTGTCAGCGTAATCACCGCTTTTTCTTCCACAATCTCATTGCTGACTCCGATAGAATGGTATCCCCCCATTGTATAATTTTCCAAAGGATACTTGAATCCTGTAAGGGTCAATCCCCTGACCTCTCCCATGAATGGAAGGAGGGACACATAATCTCCATACTGGACTGTCTTCTCAATGAGAGTTCTTCCATTTATCAGACGTATTCTGTTCTGTGCATCCACAAGATATGCCGGTATCTGTTGTTCTAATAAAAGTCCTAACAGGGCAACATTCGCTAACATATGGTCAATGCGACTTCCGGTGGCACCTAAAAGATGTACTTCGTCTGCTCCTTTTTCCATCGCAAGAAGAACGGCAATCTCCGTATCGGTATCGTCTTTTTCCGGCTGAAATTCCCGGAATTCTATTTCTGTATCATTTTTATAATATGCTACAATCTCTTTGTTAGCGGAATCAAAATCTCCCACCAGAATATCCGGTTTTAGCTGATGGCGGTATAAAAATTCTATTCCCGAATCTGCCGCAATGACAACATCAAAATTCTGATTTTTCATATACTCCACAGCAAAGGGTTCTTCTATCTTTCCACCTGATATAATCAATATCTTTTTCATACTTAAAGTACTGCTTTCTCTTTATTTCATCAGTGCTAAAAAGTCCTGTATATTCTGCTCGATATCTCCACTAAATACAGCACTTCCGGCTACAATAATATTTGCTCCGGCATCCATAACGGTCTGCACGTTTTCAAGATTGATGCCGCCGTCTACCTGAATATCGGTTTTTAAATTCCGGCTGTCAATCATCTCTTTTAATTGCTTTACCTTCTCTGTACAGTACGGAATATAGGACTGTCCACCAAATCCCGGATTTACCGTCATAAGAAGTACCATGTCTACTTTCGGCAAAATGTATTCTACTTCGGTTAACGGGGTCGCCGGATTTAAGGCAACACCTGCAAGAACTCCCTGTTCTTTGATAACTTCTATCGTACGGTCTAAATGTTTACATGCTTCTGCATGTACCGTAATAATATCCGCTCCCGCTTTTACGAACTCGTCCACATAGCGGATAGGCTCTTCTATCATTAAATGCACATCAAATATTTTTTCTGTCAGAGGGCGGATTGCCTTCATAACCGGAAACGCAAATGAGATATTCGGCACAAACATACCGTCCATGACATCAATATGCACATAATCGGCTCCCGCCTCATCAATCCTTTTTATCTGTTCTCCTAAATTTGCAAAATCTGCAGACAGAATGGATGGTGAGAGACATTTCATAATATTTTCCTCCTAGTATTTCTTCTGATCTTTCAATTCTTCATAAAGGGCACAGTAGTTTTCATACCGCTCTGAACTGATTTTTCCTTCTTCTAGTGCCTGTTTGACGGCACAATCCGGTTCGTGGATATGGCTGCAACAGGTAAAGCGGCAGTCCGGCTCTAATGGTACGAATTCCGGATAGCAGTCTCTTAAATTCTCTTTTTCTAATCCCGGCATATACATAGAGCTGAAGCCCGGCGTGTCCATCAGATAAGTATTTCCCTCTAAATGTATCAGTTCGGAATGTCTTGTGGTATGTTTTCCCCTTTCAATCTTCGTACTGATAGCTCCGGTCTCCATTTTTATGTTAGGCTGCAAAATATTGATAAGAGATGATTTTCCAACCCCTGAAGGACCTGCTAAGGCAAACGTTTTTCCCTCGATACTCTTTCTTACCTCTTCAATCCCGGTATTTTCTAATACACTGATAAAACATATCCGATATCCTGTGGGTTCATAAATTTTATACAGATTTTCTAATTCCTCTTTCCCGACTAAATCGGATTTGTTAAAACAAATCGTGACCGGAATTTTCTGATATTCCATCATAATTAAAAAGCGGTCTAATAATTGAAAATGCGGTTTTGGCTTTGCTGCTGCAAACACTACAAGAGCACCATCTACATTAGATACCGCAGGACGAATCAGTTCATTCATCCTTGGAAGTATCTTCTCTATATTTCCTTTTTTCTGTTCCTCATCAATTACCGCAATCTCCACATTATCTCCTACTAAAGGTTTGATATTCTGATTACGGAAAATACCTTTTGCCTTACATTCATAAATTCCGGCTCCTACTACGTGAACGTAGTAGAACCCGGAAATTCCTTTTACAATCTTTCCCTGCATATACGATCCTATTGTTGCTTAAATGTCACAGGCTGAGTCTGCGTCTGTGTTGTTCCATCTGCTAAATTCCAGGTAATCTCAAGTATACCGGAAGTGAAATCTTCAATATCTGCCTTCTCTAATCCAAACGGGAATGCTGAAATATCTACTTTGCTCCATTTTTCAATCAAAGCACCTGTCTCACTCTTTAATACAATACTTGCACTCTCAACTTCTTCGCTGTTTTCCGGTGCTGTTATGGTTGCACTGAATTTATAATAGATGGTCTTAGGTCCACTACTGATTACTAAAGTAATATTGCTTCCTGCATCCACATATTTTCCCGGTGCGATACTCTGACTAATGACCTGACCTGCCGGTACAGTATCACTGTAGTCATTGGTAACACTCGTCACGGTAAGACCTGCCGCGGCAAGTTCATTTTTTGCTTCCTCTTCAGATTTTCCTTTTACATCCGGAACGGCTACGGCTGCTCTTCCCTGAGATACAATAATGCTTATGGTATCTCCCTTCTTTGCAGAACTTCCTGCCTCCGGTGACTGGGAAATGACACTTCCATTTGCCACAGAATCACTGTTCTGATAATCTCTTGAATACTTGAACCCTGCATCCTGTATCTTGTTGATTGCGGAAGTCTCATCTAAACCTCCGACATCCGGTACAGAGATTTCTCCTTCTCCGCTGCTGATAACAACGGTAACCGTAGAATTCTTCTTAACCATATCTCCTTCTTCCACATCCTGAGACATAATCTCCCCCTCTGCATATTTATCAGAGGACTGTTTTCCGCCGTCTTTGATTCCAAGTCCTAACTTCTTTAACGTAGCCTTTGCTTCGTCATAAGTCATGCCGGTAACATCAATCATTTCAACCTTACTGCTTTCTTCTTCCGTGACAGTAGTTTCTTTATCATCCTTCTCTTTACTAGAGCCAAATTTAAACAGTCCAAAGATACTTCCCACAATATAGATAAGAATACCTACGATAATAGCCGCAGCAACAATTCCGGCTATATTAATCGCCTTCTCCATCTTTGGATTCAGCTCACCTTCATTGTCCTCGTCCTCATCTTCCTCCTCTTCTGTCTCTTCCTCTTCTTCCGGCTGGTAGTAGACCTTCTGAGATTCTTCTTTGATTCGGCTGACATCTTCATCCGTATATTTTCTGGTCTTTCCATCTTCATCCGGATTTACCATCGTCACAAAATCTTCGTCCGGATTGATTAGGGATTTCTTTAAATCTAAAAGTAAATCACCCATAGTCTCATATCTTCTATCCGGATTTTTCTGCGTACATTTTAAGATGATTTTTTCTAAGCTAACTGGAAGCTCCGGTGCATAGGCACTCGGTGCGACCATTTCCTCCTGAAGATGCTGAATGGCAACTGCTACCGTAGTATCCCCATCAAAAGGCACACGTCCCGTTACCATTTCATACGTAACAATTCCAAGAGAATAGATATCACTCTTGCCATCCACAAATCCATTTCTCGCCTGTTCCGGTGAAGAGTAATGCACGGAACCCATTACATCGGAATTAATGGTATTAGAAGTAACGGCTCTTGCAATTCCAAAGTCCGTTACCTTTACCTTTCCCTCCGTGGAAATCATAATATTGTGTGGCTTGATATCCCTGTGAATAATATTTTTATTATGAGCAGCCTCAATTCCTCTTCCTACCTGAATGGCAATACTGATTGCCTCCTTAAATGAAAGCTGTCCCTTTTTTTCAATATAAGTCTTTAATGTGATGCCTTCTACGTATTCCATAACAATGTAATACATACCGTCCTGGCTTCCCACATCATAAATATTTACAATATTCGGATGTTCTAGTCCCGCAGCAGACTGTGCCTCTGTGCGGAATTTAGTTACAAAATTCACATCCTCTGAAAACTCCTGTTTTAATACCTTAATAGCTACAAAACGTCCTAGCGTATGGTCCTTTGCCTTATAGACATCAGACATTCCGCCGGCTCCTATCTTCCCTACAATCTCATAACGATCGTCTATAAACATTCCTACTGTCAGCATCCCTTTCACCTCATCTAAAACGGTTCTATAATAACTACCGTTATATTATCTAATCCCCCATTGTTATTCGCCGCTTCTACGAGTTTTTCCACACGTTCCGCGACATCCCTTTGTCCCTTTACGATATTCTTGATATCCACATCTTCCACCATATTGGTCAAACCATCCGAACACATCAATATGTAGTCTCCTGTCTCTACCTCTATCTGGAAGAAATCTGCTGTTACTTCCTTAGCTGCCCCTATGGCTCTTGTAATGATATTTTTGTCGGGATGGTCTTTTGCAGCATCCTTTGCGATTTCTCCCATACGAACCATTTCTTCTACTAACGAATGGTCTTTTGTTATCTGGGTAATCTCTTTTCCAATCACATACATCCTGCTGTCGCCCACATTTGCAACATAGGCAGTCGTCCCAAAGACTGTCACTACAACAACCGTAGTTCCCATTCCAGCCATAGCTTCATTTTCTTCTGCTTTTTGTATCAGTTGCTCGTTTGCAGTACAGATAGCACGGTTGATAATCTCAACAGGCTCTGTTCCCTCATCCTGTTCAATATTCGCAACGATGGTCTCCACCGTATACCTGGATGCGAACTCTCCTGCTTTATGACCTCCCATTCCATCTGCTACAATAAAAAGGTTCGGCAGATTTCCTACGGCATTCTCCGACGTATATACATAATCCTGATTCATTTCTCTAGTCTTTCCAATATCCGATATCGAAAATGTCTTCATTCTGCTCGCCTACCCTTCTGTGTATCTCTTGCGTAATTGTCCACAGGCACCATCAATATCTCTGCCCATTTCCCTTCTAATAGTAACATTTATTCCGTTTTTTTCAAGTTTATTTTTG
>JBJELL010000252.1:0-9007 GCA_051879115.1 Lachnospiraceae bacterium | reverse complement strand
GCAAATGAGAATCAGACGATGGAGGTTCGGATTCCTGAGGTGTCTACGGAGAGTCTCTATATTGATGATTTAAATGTTATGACAATCAATGGGGCAGACCGTGCCATCAATCAGTTAGATAAAGCATTAGAAATAGTCAGCAACACACGTTCTAAGATTGGTGCTTATCAGAACCGTTTAGACCATGCGGTAGCCAGTCTTGACCAGGAAAATGAGGATATGACAGCAGCTCTTTCTAGAATTGAAGATGCAGATATGGCAGAAGAGATGACGGATTATACAAGATTAAATGTCTTGTCACAGGCAGCTACGAGTGTGTTAGCACAGGCAAATGAACTTCCGCAGCAGGTGCTTCAGTTATTGCAGTAGGCAGGAGAAATGGAATGGAAAAAGAGAGAAAATTAGAATTTACAAGGAGAATCAGCCAGTGTAACAGAAGCGGACTGACCCTGATAACCTATGAGATTCTATTTGCCTATCTAGAGGAAGCAGAACAGGCATACGGAAAAGATAATTATGATGTGTTTAAGCAGAACATCCGAAAAGCACAGGATTGTCTGAAACCTTTGATGGAGACTTTGGACTTTCAATATGAGATATCGAAGGAACTCTATTCTTTGTATCGGTTCTGCCGCGATGAGATGGAAATGTCTATTGTGAAAAAAGATATCACAAATCTGAAAGTGGTGAAGAATATTCTAAGGAGTCTCTATGAGGCCTTTCAAGAGGCAGCGAAAGAAGACCATTCCCTTCCACTGATGCAAAACAGTGAAAAAGTAATAGCCGGAATGACTTATCAGAAAAATAATTTAACAGAGACCTACGCCATAGGCGACGAAAGCAGAGGATTCTTCGTATAGAATCCTCTGTTTATTTTAAAGAGTTGTTATACATTTTCAAACTGTTTCACACAGCCAAGAAGGAACTTATAACGCAGTTGGATGGCATTTAGCTCATAGATAGAACTGTCGATTAAATCCGGCTCTACGGCATGTTCAAAATTTGCGTATGCAGTTTCAAGTTCCTGTTTGGTCTTTCTGATATCATCTAAAAGCAGTGTATAATGCGGGTCTTTATTTCCGGCATCTTTCGTCAGTAGGAACATTCTATCACATCCTTTTGGAATATATTTTCCTTTTTATTAAGTATAATCAGAAAAAACCAGAATATACAAAAAATAGTAAATATTTTTATGTTCATTTTGTACGTATAAAAAGCTATAAAATAAAGGGTTTGAGAGGGTTTTTGTAAAAAATGTCAAAAAAATTTTGTATAAAATACACAATAGACAGATGCAGATACATCGGATAAAATGCATGTTACAAAAAGGAGGGATGACTTAGGGAGGCGAAATATATTATTCTGCTGTGTATCATATTAGCAGCAGTCATTTCAGATATTCATACGGGGAAAATCAGGAACCGGCTGATTCTTTTCGGACTTATTCTGGGATGTATGATAACAGTTTATGAAAAAGGGATGACATCCATACCCTTTTGGTTGATTCAAGTATCTATTCCGGTAATCTTATTTTTTATGGCATTTCAAATCGGCGGCTTAGGAGCCGGTGATATCAAATTATTTTCCGTGATAGCAGGATTTTTAACAATGAAAGATATGTGGACCTGTATTGTAGCAGCGTTTTTAGCAGGTGCAGTCCTTTCCATAGGTAAAATTATTTTTGCAAAGAGGATGAAGCACCCACATACCATTCATTTTTCCGTGCCGATATTGGCGGGATATTTATATTATCTGGGGGTGATGAGCTGAAAAGATTAAGCGTAGCAGTCTGTGAAAAGGACAGAGAATATACGAAGCGGCTTACGGATTATATTATGGGGCGGGAAGGAAATGAGTTCGAGGTCTTTGGATTTTCAGAAGAAGAAGACTATTTAAAGACAGAAGAAAAGAAAAATTTTGATGTGCTGATCTTTGGAGAAAAATTTTTTAAAAAGCCCAAAGAATATGAGAAAAAGAAAAAGGTCATCTTCTTAAGCGAAGGGGACGTGCCTAAAGAGCAGGAAGGAGTGCAGATACTTTTTAAGTACCAGTCAGCGGATAATCTGCTCCGGGGGATTCACTATTTAACAGGGGATATCATAAAGCCCGGGAAGGAGAAGAGTGTTTTTTCAAAAGAAAAGGACATGATAGCCATATATTCCCCTTGGAATCACAGAATGCAGACCCCTTTTGCTTTGGCGGCAGCAGAAGAACTGTCTTTGAAAAAATGTGTATTGTATCTAAATTTTAGTACATGCAGGGGATTTTGTAAAAGCACCGGAATTGAGAAGGGGATGGATATGGGAGATATCTTTTATCTGATTCGGGAAGGAGAGGAGGAACTAGCGGCAAAGTTTCAAAGCGGTATCTATACTATTGGAAATTTTGCAGTCATACCACCGCCGGAGAATCCGGAACACTATATGGAGTGGACGAAGGAAGAGGTAGAGTGTTTTCTAACATTCCTATTGGAAAAGACCGGATACGAAACTCTCGTTTTGGATATCGGATGTATGATTCCCGGATTTTTCAGGACATTGGAAATGAGTAGCCATATCTGGTTGTTAAAGGAGAATCGGACAAAAAAAGATTTGGGATTGGAAGAGTTAAGAGAGTTGTTTCGGAAACGAGACAACGGACTGAATGAAAAAGCAAAGGAAGTATTTCTGCCCGGTGGAGGAGTCTGTCGGGAAGATGGAGCCTATCAGGTAGAAGAGTTCTACATGGGAGAACTGGGCAGATGTGTCAGAAGATTATTAGGGGAGGAACGGATTATTGGAGACAGAATGGATACGCAGACAGGTCTTAGAAGAGATAGAACTAAGTGAGGAAAATGACGATGAGCAGTTAAAAAAGCGGATTGAAGAAAAGGTGTGGGAATATGCCAAGGAACATCTGATTTCCTTAGAAGAAGAACAGCAGTATGTACAGGAAATATTCTATTCCCTTAGAAAGTTGGATGTCTTAGAGGAACTATTGCAGGATGATTCCGTAACCGAGATTATGGTAAACGGTTATCGAAATATCTTTTATGAGAAGCAGGGGAGGCTGTATGAATGGGACAAACAGTTTTCCGGGAAAGAAAAATTAGAGGATGTCATCCAAAAGATTGTGGCGAAGAATAACCGTGTTGTGAATGAGGCAATGCCCATTGCAGATGCAAGGTTAGAAGATGGTTCCCGTATACATATTGTGCTAGAGCCGGTGGCAATTGACGGTTCCTGTATTACCATACGGAAGTTTCCAAAGGAAGTCATGACAATGGAGAGGCTTTTAGAATACAAGACCTTAAACGAACCCATTGCAGAATTTTTAGAAAAACTTACAGTAGCAGGATATAACATTTTTATCTTGGGAGGAACAGGTTCCGGTAAGACAACATTTCTAAATGCCCTTTCCGGATATATTCCTAAAACAGAGAGAATTATTACCATTGAGGACTCCGCAGAATTGCAGTTAAAAGGAGTAAAAAATCTCATACGGTTAGAGACCCGGAATGCCAATGTTAAGGGCATGACGGAAATTACCATCCGGGATTTGATTCGGGCGGCACTTAGGATGCGACCCGACAGGATTATCGTCGGGGAATGTCGTGGTGCAGAAGCCTTAGATATGCTTCAGGCTATGAATACCGGACACGATGGGAGTCTTAGTACCGGACATGCTAATTCCTGTGAGGATATGATAAGGCGTTTAGAAACGATGGTACTTATGGGGATGGAACTTCCGGTAACGGCAATCCGGGCACAGATTGCCTCCGGTGTGGATATTTTAGTTCACGTTGGAAGAATGCGTGACGGCTCCCGTAAATTGATGAATGTCATGGAAGTGGCAGGATATGAGAAGGAGCAGATTTTACTTAATCCTATCTGGCAGATAGAAGGAGGAGGATGGAAACGTCTGGGAAGATTAGAACATACACAGAAGCTAGAGAGGGCAGGATTTGGGATTTTGTCTTAGCTTTGGGAATGACGGCTTTGGTGGCACGGCTTTTTTACAAGAGCTGGTATGCTTTTGTGCTGATTCTTCCCATTGGATATATTTGCAGGAAATATAATCAAAAGAAGAGGGATGAAAGACAAAAAAGGCAGCTTTTAAAAGAATTTCAATCCTGTATGGAAATGATATCGGCAAATCTTTTGGCCGGCTATGCTCTGGAAAATGCCTTTGTGGATGCAAAAAAGGAGCTGGAGATTCTCTATGGAAAAGAAAGTCAGATGTGTAGTGAATTAGAAAAAATCAACAGGAAGGTGTCGATGAATCAGCCGGTAGAGAGGGTCTTTGAAGAATTTGCCCTTCAATGCGGGGTGAAAGAAATTGAGGACTTTTCGGAAATTCTATCCTTTGCAAAGCGAAGCGGTGGAGATTTGATAGCCATTATTCAGGGAACGGTAGAGAATATCGGAAGTAAGATTCGGATAGAGGAAGAGATTCAAAGCATGATTGCAGAAAAGAAGATGGAACAGAAGGTCATGAATGTGATGCCCATGTTCTTATTGTTTTATCTCGACCTTATGTCACCGGGATATCTGGATGTGCTCTATGGAAATCTAGCGGGAGTAATGATTATGACTTTTTGTCTGCTGGTATACCTTGCAACCGTCTTATTGTCAGAAAGGATAGCACATATTGAAGTCTAAGAAAAAAATACTGATAGTAGTTATCGTCTTTTTAGTGGTTTTACTCGTAAGAAAAGAAAGCGAGACGGAAACGGAGTCGGGAACGATTCTCAGGAATGAGCCGGGAAAAGGCACACAGGAGATGGTATTAGAGGCAGCCGTAGATGGCGAGTCATATAAGATTAATGTGGAGGTAGAGGAACGTCAATATACCAAAAAAGAAGCGAAAGCCTGTATAGAAGCAGCAAAAAAAGAAATTGATAAGACCTTCAAAGGAGAGAATAAAGCACTTACCCATGTCAACAAACCTGTGGATATACGAGAAAGTTATGCAAATGGAGCCGTAGATGCAGATTGGAGCATTGATAAAGAGGATATTATCAATTCTAACGGAGAATTTGTAAAAACAAAACTCCCAAAAGAGGGAGAGGTCATAACAGCGGAAGTGATTCTATCCTGCGGCGAAGTGAAAGAAGTCGATACCTTTTCCTTTCATGCCTATTCTCCGGTACAGAGTAAAGAAGAGCAGATTGTGGCAGCAGTACAAGAAAGCGAGGAAAAAAACAGGACAAAGAAAGGGTTTGTTCTTCCTAAAAAAGTGGGAGATATGGAGATTACATGGGCAAAAGAAAAATCTCACACATTTTTATATCTGTTGATTTTTGGAATGATTATAGCTGTACTGTGGCGTTTGCGGGGAGTAGAAGAAAAGCGAAAAAGAAAAAGGGCAAGGGAAGCGGAACTTCTGATGTATTATCCGCAGTTAGTTACTACCCTGTCGCTGTTAATTGGAGCAGGTATGTCCGTAACAAAGGCATGGGAGAGGATGGCACTTCGTTATAAAGAGGGAAAATCAGGAAGGAAAAATGAAGCATACGAAGAAATGTGGATTACATGGAATGAGATACAGGACGGAGTCGGAGAGCGGAAGGCATATGAGAACTTCGGAAAACGCTGTGAACTTTCACAGTATAAAAAACTCTCATCTATGCTGTCGCAGAATCTTAGAAAAGGAATGGCAGGAATGGTAGAAATGTTGGCAAAAGAAGCAGAAACGGCACTAGGGCAGAGACGCAATCTGGCAAAGAAGTTAGGAGAGGAGGCGGGAACCAAACTATTATTACCGATGATGATTATGTTATGTGTTGTTATGGTCATCGTAATTGTGCCGGCACTGCTTTCATTTTAATACAAGGAGGAACCAAGATGAAAAAAGGTCTGAAAGAATTTTTTTATGAAGAAGATGGAATTGGAACCGTTGAGATGATATTGATTATGGTGGTTTTAATTCTGGTGGTAACCATTTTCAGAGGTAAAATCGAAAAACTGGTTGGTGACATATTTTTAGAGGTAGATAAATGTGCAGAAAAAGTATGGAAAGAAAGCTAGCATCACCATATTTTTTGCTATGCTTTTGGTCATTATATCTTCATTTCTTTTTGCTCTCTTAGAGGCAGCAAGAATACCGGGATTACATACGAAGGCAGATGTAGTAAGTGATACGGCAATCGAAGCCGTTTTTGCAGAATATCAAAAGGAGGTATATGAGAACTATGGTCTGCTGTTATTAGATGGAGCCTATGGAAGTGGAGATTTTCAGATTGCAAAGGTGGAACAGCGTTTAGAAGAGATGAATACGAAGAATCTCTATGGGACGAAGGGACAGATAAAAGACTTATATCCGATGAAAGTATCAGAATGCAGAATCGAAAAATATCAGTTGGCAACCGATGATGGCGGAGCAGCTTTCCGCCATCTGGCAGCCATGGCTGCAAAAAGAGAAGCGGGAGAAGACATTATCGAAGATTTCAGTGAAAAAATACAGCAAAAGGAATCCTTAGAAAAAGAAAACGGAACCGTAGAAGAGTATTTAGCAGAAGCAGAAAGAGCAAAAAAAGAAGCTCTGGAACAACAGCAGGAGGAAAATGAGTATAATAATTCCGCTGTAAACACCCAACAAGATGTAAAAAATCCCATAGAATTAGTGAAAGAATGGAAAACAAAAGGGATTCTTTCTATGGTAGTACAGGACGAGGCAGCACTATCGAAAAAAGCCATCACAATAGAAAATTCCTTAGAAAAAAGACAAAGGCAAAAGGGGAATCTTTCAGTCGATAAAAGCACCGCAGACGAAATCTGGTTTTTAAAATATTTAGAGAACCATATGGGAAACTATAACAATCTAAAAGAAAACCGGGCGTTAGACTATGAGCTGGAGTACATTTTAGAAGGAAAATCCACAGATATGGAAAATCTTGAAGAAACTGTAAAAAGTTTAATTGGAATTAGAGAAATAGGAAATCTTGCTTATCTTGCAAAGGACGCACAAAAACAGGTACAGGCAGAGGAACTGGCAGTTACATTGATGGGGTGGACGCTAAATCCGTTGGCCATTTCTATGACAAAATGGGGAATACTGGGTGCCTGGGCATATGTGGAAAGTATCCTTGATGTGCGGGCACTGCTGGAAGGCAGACAGATTGCATGGATAAAAAATCCGCAGGAGTGGACTTCGGATTTAAAAGGAATAGAAGAGACGATAGACGGATTTGCAATGGCGAAAAATTGTGAAAACGGCTGGAATTATACCAAATACCTGGAATTTCTTCTTGCTTTAAAAGATGATAAAGATGTTAATTACCGCTCAATGGATATTATTGAAGTAAATACAAACATAATTGCTAATGAGAATATTCAAATGGATCATATGATAGTTGCCTGTGAAGCAGTAATGAACTATGAAGCAGATCCCTTGTTTTGGAACTATATCAGTATAAGTCATCCGGGAATGAATCTCTTTCAGTTTGAGAGGAAAAAGGCATTTACATATTCGTAGGGAAAGGCGGGTGCAGGAATATGTCTCTGTTTGGAAGAGATAGATTAAGGAATAGAAAAAAAATAAAAGACGCTCTCTCTAATCTCATTGGTAAAGACCATTCCCCCCACCGGACAGGGACATATTTCTGTATCCGCAAAAAAGCCTCTATGACGGTAGAGGCTACAATAGTATTGCCTCTATTTGTAGGATTTATGGCATTCTTAATGTTTTATTTTTGCATGATGCAGGTACAGATTGGAATAGAGCAGGCAATGGCATATACAGCCAGGACAACGGCGGCAGCAGTGAAGGAAAGTTCTAAGGAAGTCAATCCTGTAAAAGTGCAAACGCTGCTCTATGCACAGATAAAAAAAGAAGAGGTACCAACCGAATATATTGACGGAGGAATTATCGGAATATCTCTGTCTGATGCTGACTATGATAATGCGGACATCAGTCTTAGGGTCAGTTATCGGATGACGGTTCCCATAGGATTCTTTGGCAAACGGACTTATCCGGTGAAGCAGGAGGTAACAGCAAGAAAGTGGATAGGAAGAATAAAAGACAGCGAAATAGGAACAGAAGAAGGTTACGTGTATGTAACAAAGACTGGAAAGGCGTACCATAAAAGAAAAGACTGTGCCTATTTAGATTTGAGTATACAGTCCGTAACAGTTTCGATAGCAGAGGGGATGAGGAACAAAAATGGAGGTAAATACAAACCCTGTTCTACCTGTTATAAGAAGAATCAGGAAACCTGCTATATTACAGACTATGGAGGGTATTATCATAGCAGGATAGACTGCCATGGATTAAAAAGAACAGTCTATATGATTCCGCTAAGAGAAGTAGGGAACCGCCACAAATGCGGAAAATGTTCAGGAGGATAAGATGTTAAATGAAAGCATAGTGTTTTTGATATTGACGATATTTTCAATACAGGATATAAAAACAAAGAGAATTCAGACCCTTCCTCTGCTTATGAGTCTGATACCCGGTATTCTGCTTCAGATGACGGGACGGAATCACACTTTTTGGGAAGTAATGGGCGGTATCGCTTTAGGTGTGATGTTACTGGTAATTGGGCGTTGCACAAAAGAAGCTGTGGGCTATGGAGACGGCCTTGTCTTTGTGGTAACGGGCGTATATCTTGGAATCTGGGAGAACTTCCGGTTGCTCTTATCCGCTCTGATAATTGTGTCTATTTTTTCCGCAGTACAGATAATTATACGGAAGAAAAATGCAAAAGATGAGATCGCTTTTATCCCATTCGTGTGGATAGCACAGGCAATACAGATAGGAGGTCTTTGTCTTGCGATTGTTTTTGAACAGAACATATAAAGGCAGCTATACTGTGGAGGCAGCACTGATTATGTCCATATCCTTACTGATTATCTTTTGTGGAATGAAGTTGGGAATGCAACTGTGCAGGGAAGTAAGAGAGACATCTGTGTATGCAAAAGAATTAGAGGAATTATCCGCAGTGGAAATCTTTTGGAAAACCAATAGTATAGAAGAGATATGGGGGAATCTGAATGAAGATGGAGTATAAAAGAACCTGGAATCAAAG
>JBJELL010000251.1:0-2156 GCA_051879115.1 Lachnospiraceae bacterium | reverse complement strand
GCGAGTTATCAGAAAATGTAAAAAATACGTAAGAAATATACTGACGAATGAAAAACACAGAAGTTTTCTTGAAATCTAAAATATATTTTGTTATACTCATGTATATTATCAGAAATAATAAGGATAATAGGTGTAATGATGAAGAAAATTCAAATACTGGGGCTGGAAGTGGATAACTATTCGGTCAGAGAATCCATTCTTCGGGCGGAAGGATATCTGAACGGAAGCTCTATAAAGACAATAGAAACAGTTACCATGAAGATGTTAACGGACGCTGAGAGCCATGAGGTGGTAGGACAGGCTATAAAAGAGATGGACTTAACAATCATTGGTGAAAAAGAAATACTGGATGCGGCAAACATTGCAACACCGCAGAGAATGAAGGAGACAAGGGAACATGAATTTTTCCACGAGTTTCTAAAGCGGATTGTGCGCAATCGAAAGAGGGTCTATCTATTGGGCGAAAAAGCAGATGCCATTGCCGTGTTAGAGGAATATCTTTTAGAGCACTATTCTAAGATTGAGATTGTAGGAAGTGCCGCGTTAGAGGAATGTCAGGGAGATTTTGAGAATATCATAAACGAGGTGAATGGTGAGACTGCGGATGTAGTTATCTCCATCATTCCAACTCCGCGTCAGGAGGAATTTCTGATGGAGTATAAAAATAAAATGGGAGCAAAGGTATGGTATGGGATGGGAAACCATACAGAACTGTATCAGGAGACCTTTGTTAAGAAGTTTTTGAAAAAGTTTTTCCATAAGCATACGCTTATGAGAAGAATGGAAGAATATCGGAATAAAGATGAGGAATAGATATGAAGATGAAAATTTTAAACAGCCGTCCATGGTATGTGGATTATCTGTTTATTTTCGTAGGAACCGGTCTGATGGGACTGGCACTTCAATGTATTTTTGAACCGATTGGTTTGGTAACCGGAGGATTTTCAGGAATTGCGATTATCATACGAAAAATGACTGCGGGTGTGGTGCCGGGTGGAATACCGCTCTGGCTGACGAACCTTGTATTGAACGTTCCGGTTTTTTTAGCAGCATTAAAGATAAAGGGAAAGAGATTTATTGGAAGAACGGCCATTGGCACAGTTCTTCTATCTTTTTGGCTTTATATTATTCCGCAGGTGGATTTAACCCAGGGAGATTACACCTTAGCGGCTATATTTGGCGGTGTGATTACCGGAATCGGAATTGGATTCGTATTGCTTGCAAAGGCAACGACCGGGGGAACGGATATGGTTTCTGTTCTGATTCAGAAATATGCAAGACATTATTCCGTTGTACAGATTCTACAGGTCATTGATGGAATGGTGGTTCTTGCAGGACTCTATGTATTTGGACTAAAGCCGGCACTGTATGCAGTGGTAGCAATCTACATTACCTCAAAGGTATCGGATGCATTGATGGAAGGTATGAAATACTCTAAGGCGGCATTTATTATTACAGACCATTACAAAGAGATTGCGGATGCGGTTATGACGAAATTAGACCGGGGACTGACCGGACTTGAAGCCACCGGAATGTATTCTGGAAATCATAAAACAGTGCTCTATTGCGTGGTATCTAAAAAGGAAATTGTGGAATTAAAGGATATTGTGGCACAGATTGATGCGAAGGCATTTGTGATAGTGACAGACGCAAGAGAAGTGCTGGGAGAGGGATTTTTGGAATATTAGCATAAAAAAAGCGATATTTACTCTTTCTTTTTTTGCTGTTTTGCATTAAAATATAAAATAAATAGGTCGTTTTTATTAAAAATCACAAAGAATTATTGTGAATTTTGTATAGAGACTAATAGAGAGAAGGGGCGTACACTATGATCTCAAATCAGATTTTACAGAGTACTATAGACGGGTTGAAAGGGATTACCCGCATTGATTTATGCATTATTGATACGGAGGGTAAGGTATTAGCAACTACTTTTTCTGATGCAGATAAATATATTGAAGCGGCAGAAGCCTTTGTAGAATCACCGGCGGACAGTCAGGTGGTTCAGGGGTGTCAGTTCTTTAAAGTTTTTGATGAGCATCAGTTAGAATATATTCTACTGGCAAACGGTGACAGTGATGATGTCTATATGATTGCAAAAATTGCAAGTTTTCAGATTCAGAATCTGTTAGTGGCTTATAAGGAGAGATTCGATA
>JBJELL010000250.1:0-2161 GCA_051879115.1 Lachnospiraceae bacterium | reverse complement strand
TTCGTATACAGCTTGCAAGTGTTTTAGAGGGAATCATAGCACAGCAGCTTTTACCGAGAGAAGGTGGAGGAAGAGTGGCGGCTTATGAGGTGCTTCTTGCCATACCGTCAGTTCGAAACCTGATTCGGGAGGAAAAGAGCTTTCAGATTCCTAATGTCATTCAGACCAACAAAAAAATGGGCATGCAGACTATGGACGATGCAATTTATGATTTGTTTATGAAAAGCTATATTGACGCTGAGACAGCCATTACATTTGCCCACGATGTGAACGGAATGACCCAGAAAATTAATTTGTTCTAAGCAGTAAAGAGGAGGCAGCAATGGCAGATTTTTCATATATAGCGATAGAGAAAAGTGGAAGAGAAGTCAGAGGAAGCATGGAAGCCGACAGTAGGGAAAGGGTCGATACCAGATTAAGGGGTCAGGGCTTAATTCCATTAGAAATACAGGAACAGAATGCTTTTCAAAAGGACATTAGGTTTGGCAAGAAAGTAAAAACAAAGGATTTAAGTATTTTTTGCAGACAGTTCGTCAGTATGTTAAGAGCCGGTGTCAGTATCATGGATGCATTGGAAATGTTATCAGTACAGACGGAAAATAAGACATTGGCAAAGGCAATAGCAGGTACAAGGACAGAGATTGGAAAAGGAACAACACTTTCAGAAGCAATGGCAATGCAGGGAGAGGTATTTCCTGTCATGCTTATCAATATGATAGAAGCCGGCGAGAACAGTGGTAGTATTGACCAGTCTTTAGAGAGAATGGCAGTACAGTTTGAAAAGAGTACCAAATTAAAGGGTCTGATAAAAAAATCCATGATTTATCCGGCGGTGCTCTTAGCAGTAACCTTTGTTATTTTTATTGTGGTAGTTACCTACGTTATCCCTAAATACATGGAGATGTTTGAAGGATCTGATCTTGAGATGCCGCTGATTACACGGGCATTAATGGGACTGAGTAATTTTATCATCAATCATGCAGTACTCCTGATTGTTGCTATCGTAGCGGTTGTGCTGTTGATTGTTCAGTGGAAAAAGACGGAAAGCGGAAAAATCTTTTTTGGAAAAATGGCACTTCGTATTCCGGTCTTTAAAAAGCTGAATGTAAAGACTTATTGTTCTAATTTTGCAAGAACTCTAAGCACACTGATGTTAGCAGGAATTCCAATGATAGATGCCGTAGACAATGTGGCAAAGACGATGACGAATATATTGTATCGTAATGAATTACTAAGAGCAAAAGAAGAGGTTGCAAAAGGAATTCCTTTATCTGAACCATTGAAAGTGGGAGGAATGTTCCCACCGATGGTAATACATATGATGTCCATCGGAGAAGAAACCGGTGAGATTGAGGAAATGTTAGACAGACTGGCAGATTATTATGACGAGGAAGTGGAGATGACTACCCAGAGTGTCATAGCACTGTTAGAACCGATGATTATTATCATTATGACAATTATTGTTTTGATTTTAATTGCAGCAATCATGGGTCCTATGATGATGGTTTATAATAATGCCGGAAGTATGTAGTGTCGTATCTTAATCCGATGATAGGGAAGGCGGATTTTAGATAAATAAAGAATTTACAAAAAGGAGAGTAAACATATGGGAAGAAAAGCAAACAACAAACGTAAAAACAACAAAGGTTTCTCTTTAGTAGAGTTAATCATCGTTATTGCTATCATGGCAATCTTAGTAGGTGTATTAGCACCACAGTTTGCAAAATATTTAGGAAAGTCTAAGACAGCAACCGATGTTCAGAACGCACAGCAGATAGCATCTGCTATTTCTGCACAGTTTGCAGAAGATGCAACCCAGAGCACAAAGAAATTACCGGCAGTAGGAACATACGATGTAAGTACTGCGGGAGCTGCTGATTCTGATGTAGCAAAAATTCAGGAGGTAATCGGCGGAAATCCACAGGTAAAAGAGGGCAGTGGCAATAAGTTCATTGTAAAATGGGATTCTAATGGAAAGGTAGAAGTTTATGTTGGAACTTCTACAACTGATGCTAATATGACAATGTTATATCCGACTGCAGCAGGTGATTGGGCACAATAGTAGGATTCTGAGATTTTATCGTTGTTCTTAGAACTGAAATTCAGAAATGAAAGGACTTAACAGATGGACTGGATACGGATACTTGCAGGATGTATGGTA
>JBJELL010000249.1:0-2164 GCA_051879115.1 Lachnospiraceae bacterium | reverse complement strand
AGTTTATCAAGAAGTTTTTTAGCCTCACCATAATTCTCTTCTGCTAAAAATTTATAATAGTTATCTTTTAATTGAACTACCTCTTTAGGTCTGACATCTACCTTCATCATTTCCTGTAAAATAGCAGTGACCTCTCTTCCATATGTGGTATTCCCTGGCGGAAAATTCTTCCCATCCTCTAACAATAAAATATGTTCTTTTTTTACATTAGCTAAAACACTTGGCGAATGCGTTGTCACAATAAACTGCACTTTTGGAAAAATATAATGCAAATCACTTAGAATCCGTTTTTGCCATGAAGGATGAAGATGCATATCAACTTCATCAATCAATACAATACCTGGTGTATCCTCTAAAATATTATCTAAAAGCTGTGGATTTAAAACTGCCATTCTATACGCAATATCTGCTACCATACTAATAGTAATTTTAAGTCCATCACTAAGCATTCTCATCGGCAGTCTTTCTTTTTTCTTCTCTTTATTATATTGAATCTCAATTTCATGCGTCTTTATCTTATATTCAAACTTAGCTATATCCTCTGGATTATCTACACCGGAAAAACATTTTCCCATTGCATTTTTTACTACTTCAAGCTCGGGAATTCTCATCCCTTCCTGTATCTGTATTGCTGTCATTTGCTCAAACCAACGCAACATCTGCTTGTCATTAGATGCTGAGTCAAGACAATCTACATATCCCATTGTTCTAGAAAAACTAGTACTAATAGAATTATTTCTTTTCTGTCGTTTTTGCATATACAATCTACCAGTACCATAATAAGCAATTATCGGCAATACGGTCTGCTTATCACCCTGCCTTACCTTATTTTGGAGTTCAGATGCATATCCCATCATTGCTTTCGCTTCGCTAATATGGGTTCTGCCTGATTTTGCATGAAGACTTCTTTTCCACCAGATATCTTCTCCATCTATGTTGCATATTGCTTCAATCTCAACCGGATATTGCTCCTGCATATCCACAATACTTCCCATTTCATACATTTTTCGATGTGCATCCTCATGGAAAATTCCATTTGATGCAATTCCATCAAAGCCTGCTATATAACTTCCCAGTGCTGTTGATACTGCATCCAAAACAGTAGATTTTCCTGCTCCATTAATTCCAACAAGAACTGTATATTCTTTGTTAAAGTCAATCTTAAAATTTTCATAGCATCTGTAATTTTTTAATGATATAGATTTTATATACATTTACCCATTCACCAATTCTTTCAAAAATCGCACTTTCTAAAGGACTCTTAAGTTTCGACATCCCATAAAAGCAACATGCATGTGCATTAATACTTTCTCCAAACCATCTTATTTACAACACCGACATAACTTTGAATTAATTTTACTACTTTAGTGCTGACATTCTCGTCAACATAGTTCGGTACGTCCAATCCATTATCCCCGTTCTTCACCATCTCAACTGCGGTATCAACTGCCTGCAAAACCTGTTCCGTGGTAATTCCTGCAAGAATAAAATTGCCTTTATCCAGTGCTTCCGGGCGTTCCGTACTGGTACGAATGCACACTGCCGGAAACGGATGTCCTAAAGAATTAAAATAGCTGGACTCTTCCGGTAATGTACCGCTATCGCTGACCACTGCAAATGCATTCATCTGAAGATGATTGTAATCGTGGAAGCCCAACGGCTCATGCATTTTGACTCTGGAATCTAACTGAAAGCCTCTCTTCTCTAAGAATTTTTTACTTCTCGGATGACAGGAGTATAAAATCGGCATATCATATTTTTCTGCCATAGCATTGATTGCTGTAAACAGATTGTTAAAGTTTTCTTCTGTATCAATATTTTCCTCTCTATGAGCAGATAAAAGAATATATTTTCCCTTCTCTAATCCAAGCTTGTCTAATACATTACTTGCTTCAATCTGTTCTAGGTTCGCATGAAGCACTTCTGCCATTGGAGAACCTGTGACATATGTTCTTTCCTTTGCTGTTCCTTCGTAATTCAGGTATCTTCTGGCATGTTCAGAATAACACATATTTACATCCGCTATGTGATCCACAATTCTACGATTTGTCTCTTCCGGCAGACATTCATCAAAACAACGGTTTCCCGCTTCCATATGGAAAATCGGAATATGAAGACGTTTTGCACTGATTGCACTTAAACAACTGTTAGTATCTCCCAAAAT
>JBJELL010000248.1:0-9113 GCA_051879115.1 Lachnospiraceae bacterium | reverse complement strand
AATACAAGCATTGGCATCTTATTTTCCATGGCCATAATGGAAGCACTCAAATCCATGACGCCCATAACGGGAATGGTACAAAGGTGCACAGGAAAATCCGGAAACGGTCTATATCTCTGCCCCTTATGTGGATGAGCAAAGTGGAGGAATCTGTATTACATTGGCAAAAGCAACCTACCGCGATGGAGAGATTGCAGGTGTGGTAGGAATGGATATGTATATGGACAATCTGGTTTCTCTTATTGAGAAAAGTTATACGAAAAACAGCTATGTATTTTTGACCACGGCAGATGGAACAATTCTTGTACATCCGAAGGAAGAATATTCCCTGAGTGTAGATCACACCTCTACCGTACAGGATGTAAATTCAGGAAGATATCAGTCTCTTGTGAAAGGAAGCATGGCTACAAAACTTTTCTTAGATTATAAAGGAGGTCTTAAGTTCGGAATCGGTAATACCTCCGAGGTAACAGGCTGGAAAGTGGTTTCGGTGAAAACGTTATACACCATAGTACTCTTCTTCGCAGTGATTGTTGGTCTGAATCTAGTGATTTACTTTGTTATGACTGTTGTTACAAGAAAAGATGTTGATAGAAAAATCAGTGTGTTATTCCAACCGCTGGAATCTATCAGTGGGAAAATGTCTCAGGTTGCACAGGGTGATTTGTCAGTGGTATTTGACGAAGAGAAGAACTCTATGGAAATTGAAAAACTAACAGATTCCATAAATGAAACGATTCTGAGTCTTAAGTTTTATATTGACAGTATTTCTGATACGGTCACAGCAATTTCAGATAAAAACCTGACGGTTGCGATTGATGGAGATTTTAAAGGAAGTTATGTGCAGATAAAGGATGCACTTGAAAGTATTGTAAGCAATCTGAACGAATCTTTCCGGCAGATTAGCAGGGAAGCGGAGAGTGTTTTGGATTTTGCAGATAAATTGGGAAGTACAACGGAGAGTGTGGCACAAGGAGCTTCCATGCAGAATGAGTCAGTTGCCAATGTGGCAGAAGATATGACAAGGCTGACGGAACAGACAAAGCAGATTACGGAGCGTGCAATATTTGTCCGTGATACGGCAGAGATTACCAAAGAACATTTAGAAGAGGGAAATCGTGAGATGAATGAGCTTGTAAGTGCGATGGATAGCATTGCACAATGTTATGGTGAGATTGCAGGTTTTGTTGGAACGATTAAGGACATCGCTGCCCAGACAAATCTGCTTTCTTTGAACGCTTCGATTGAAGCTGCCCGGGCAGGAGAAGCGGGAAAGGGATTTGCTGTGGTTGCGGATGAAATCAGTACCCTTGCCACGTCCAGTGCTCAGGCAAGTGAGAATATTGATAAGCTGATTATAGAATCTCAATCGGCTGTTTCCACGGGAAAAGAATTGGTTACGGCTACCTCCGCAACGATTCAGCAGGGTATGAATGACTCTGTCCAGTCAAAGCAGCATATTGATGAAATTGTGGAGTTTGTTGAAAAGCAGCAAAAAGAAATTGAGAACGTCAATGAGGAATTAAAAGAAGTTGCTGAAAGCGTAGAAAATAATGCAGCAAGTGCAGAAGAAAATACCGCTATCAGCCAGCAGTTAAATGAATGTGCACAGAGCTTAAAGCAGATGGCAGATTCCTTTACATTGCGATAGGGAAGGTTTTATAAAAGAGGGAAGATTATGATTCGAATGAAAAGTTTGTTTGCAGCAGTCCTATGTGGTATTGCAGTAATGGCAGTGCCGATTATAGCAGATGCAAAGGAAGAAGTAAAGGGAATGACAAATCAAAGCCTTGAACTTTACAATGAGAAGAACGGACTGCCTACAGGAGAGGCAAATGCTGTTTTACAAACAGGGAAGGGAGCCGTGTGGATTGGAAGTTATGGCGGTCTGGTGCAATACGATGGAAAAACCTTTGAAAATTACAGTACGAAAAAAGATGGTCTTGGAGTGTCAGGAATTCGTGCATTGTTTGAAAATCATCGGGGGGAACTTCTGATTGGCACAAATGACGAAGGAGTATTCTGTTATTCAGGAAAGAAGTTTCTAGAGATACGGAAGGAGGATGGAAAAAAGGTTCCTTCTGCACGATGTTTTGCAGAGGTAAAAAATAAAACCATCTATGTAGGAACTACGAATGGTTTATATAGAACAAACGAAGAGGGAGAATTTGAACTGGTGCCGGTAAAAGGAATTGTATCCCAGACGGTATACAGTCTCACGGTAGATAAAAATAATGTCCTGTGGGGAACACTTGGAAATGGTGCAGTCTTTGCACTAGACGGCACGCATCTGCTTTATTATTTCAGACCCGGAGAACTGGCAGAGGAAGATAACTACTGTGTTTTTGCAAAAGAAGAACGGGTATATATTGGGACATCTTCTAATAAGATGTTAGAAATCCGGCTCAAAGATGATGAATATAATAGAAAATCTTATGAAGCTTTTGTATATGAAACAGGGCAGATTGAGACCATTAACAGCATCTATGTGGGTGAAAACGGAAAAGTCTGGATAGCTTCTGAAACAGGAGCGGGCTGGTTTGATGAATCCATGCAGTTTTATACAAATGAGGAATTGTCAGAATGCAGTTCCCTAAATGGGGTAATGGAAGACTATGAGGAAAATGTCTGGTTATCTTCGTCGAGAGATGGAGTCTATCATGTTATAGAGGGTAAATATTACAAACCTAAGGAAAATAGCAGGTGGGAGAAGCTATCTGTAAATGCTATTGCAAAATTGGGAGATATTTTTTATCTGGCAACAGAGGAAGGAGTCTTTGCAGCGGATGAGTATTGGAGAGAGATTGAGAATTCGCTGACTCGTCAGATGAAAGAGGTGCGTATCAGAGATATCTTTGCAGACGAAAAGGGAAATCTTTGGGTTAGTACCTATGGTGACTATGGACTGGTGTGTTATCATCCCCAGACGGATAGTATCACTTCTTTATCGGAGGAGGATGGACTTCTTTCAGACAAGGTGCGTAAGGTAATAGAGTTAAAGGATCACCGACTTGCTGTGGCTAGTGCTTCCGGCGTAAATATCATCGAAGACGGCGTGATTACGGAAAGTTACGGAAAAAGTAATGGAATGAATAATGCATTTATTTTGTGCCTGCTGGAAGGAGAAGACGGAACTATTTATGCGGGAAGTGACGGAGATGGAATCTACGCCATAAAAAACGGTGGAGTAAAACATATTGGAGAAGGAAATGGTCTGGACGCCGGAGTGGTACTGCGCATGACCAAAGATGAAGACAGAAATGGAATATGGATGAGTGCCGGTGACAAACTGTATTTTATGAATGAGAAAGAAGAGGTAGAAAAGATAGAATCTTTTTACCAGGGTGCGGGAAGCATTGTCGATCTTTTTGTAAAAGAGGACAAGCTGATTGTATTAAAAAGCGACGGTGTCTATATCCTGTCTGCGAAAGAACTGTTAACTGGAAAAGAGTTAGAGGTAGAGTCCTATGGCAATTCAGATGGGCTGAATGCTAATATCAATGCAAATACATCAAATATGCTGGACAATGGGAAATTATATCTTTGTACAGCAAAAGGAATCTCACTTCTGGATTTGAAAAATATACCGAAAAATCAGATTCCGCCTAAGACAGATATCAGTGAGGTCTGGATTCAGGAAGATGGAAAAGAAACACAGATTTATCAGGGAGGAGACACGATTTGGATTCCAGAGAATGCAAAACGTCTGACCATACGTTATGCCTGCTATTCCTATACGAAAGCACCGAGTCAGCTAGAGTATTCTTTAGAGGGATTTGATGAAAAAAAGGTGGAGACCACATCAGAGAAGGATAATCGTATCAGTTATACGAACCTGAGCGGAGGAACTTATAAATTTGTACTGAGTGCAAAAAACAAAGACGGGGTAGGAGGAACCACAGAGACGGTTTTACAGGTTAAAAAAAGACTGAAACTGACAGAACGTCCGATTTTTTGGATTCTATGTACTGTCATAGGATGTATTCTGCTTATTGGAGTGGTATATGGTAGTGTCAGAATCCGAACCAGACAAATAAGACTACGCCAGCAAAGACAGAAAGAAATTACGGATCAGGCGCTTCTTACCATTGCAAATACTATCGATGCCAAGGATCCATATACAAACGGACACTCTAAAAGAGTGGCGGAATATTCCAAAGAAATTGCAAAAAGACTTGGTATGAGTGAGGAAGAACAGGAAAATGTCTACTATACGGCATTGCTTCACGATATCGGGAAAATAGGAATACCTGATGCGATTCTAAATAAGCCGGGGTGTTTGACAGAGGAAGAGTTCGACATTATGAAAAATCATACGCTGATTGGAAAGAAGATTCTTAGTAGTTTTAGCGCACTGCCTCATGTTGTAGAGGGGGCTCTGTGCCACCATGAAAGGATAGATGGCAAAGGTTATCCAAATCATATAAAGGCAGAGGAGATTCCAATGGTGGGAAAAATTATCTGTGTAGCAGATTCCTATGATGCTATGGCGACAAAGAGACCATATCAGGGAGAACTTAGCAGGGAATATATTCTCGGTGAGCTTGAGCGGGGAAAAGGAGTACAATTTGATGAAAAAATTGCTCAGATTATGATTGAGATTATAAGAGGAGAAAAATAACATGGCGCACATATATTTTACAAGACATGGACAAACTATCTGGAACGTAGAAAATAAAATCTGCGGAGCAACAGACATTGAACTGACAGAACTTGGACACCAACAGGCGGTAGAATTGGGTAAAGAGATTATACAACAGGAAATACAGATAGACGAAATCCTCTATTCCCCTCTGGTTCGTGCGGCAGAAACAGCAAGGCACATATCGGAAATCACCGGGATTCCCATGCGTATGGAGATGCGGTTAAAAGAGCAGAATTTTGGAAAATATGAGTCGACTCCAAGAAACGGAGAAGAATTTGCCAGGATGAAGATGCAGTTTGTGAATCACTTTGATGGCGGAGAAACCATGTTACATTTAGCACAGAGAATCTATAATCTGTTAGATGAATTAAAAGAAGAGGATAAGACTTTTCTGCTTGTAGCACACAATGGAATTGCAAGAGTGGTACATTCTTATTTTTACGATATGGGAAATGAGGAGTATGCAGGATTTGGAATCAAAAACTGTGAGATTAAAAAGTATGAGTTTTAGATAAAAAGGAGGAACTGCAATGACAGCAGAACAATTATTAGAGGAAGCCGCAGCACTTCAGGAAACACTGGTTTCTAACAGAAGATACTTACATTCCCATGCAGAGACGGGATTTGATTTAAAAGATACAGTAGCTTTTGTAAAAAAAGAATTAGAGGATATGGGATATGAACCGATGGAGTGCGGAAAGGCAGGTCTTGTTGCCTTAGCAGGTGGAAAGAAAGAGGGAAAAGTATTTCTTATCCGGGGCGATATGGACGCTCTTCCAATTAAGGAAGAAGCAGATGTTGACTTCCCATCTACAAACGGAAAAATGCATGCCTGCGGTCATGATATGCATACAACCATGATGTTAGGTGCTGCAAGACTGTTAAAAGAGCATGAGGATGAGATTGAAGGTACGGTAAAACTTATGTTTCAGCCGGCGGAAGAAATCTTTGAAGGTTCCCATGACATGATAGAAGCAGGACTGTTAAAAAATCCGGATGTGGATGCGGCTTTGATGATTCATGTTATGGCGGGAATGCCTTTTACACCGGGAACCGTAGTAGTTTCATCACCGGGAGTAAGTGCACCTGCTGCGGACTATTTTGAGATTAAGGTTCAGGGAAAAGGCTGTCATGGCTCTATGCCAAATACCGGAGTGGACCCTTTGAATGCCGCTGCACATATTCTAATTGCATTGCAGGAGATTCACGCCAGAGAACTGGCAATGGATGAGCGTGTGGTCTTAACCATCGGAACTATGAATGCCGGAACAGCACCAAACGTAATTCCGGATACCGTTGTAATGGGTGGAAGTATCCGTACCTTTGATGAAGAAAGCCGTTCTTATGTAAAAGAGCGTATGATACAGATTGCAGAAGGCATTGCGAACTCTTTTAGAGCAAAGGCAGAGGTTACTTTTGGAAGTGGATGTCCGACGCTGGTAAATGATAAAGAATTATCCCTCTGTGCGGAAAAGTATGTAAAGGAATTATTAGGTTCGGGCAAGGCATTTTCGGTAGCGGAGTTAAATGCAATGAGCGGGGAACAGAAGTCATCTAAGTCAGCGGGGTCAGAAGATTTTGCCTATGTCAGTCAGGAAGTACCTTCTATTATGTTAGCATTAGCTGCCGGACAACCGGAAAAAGGATATGTCTATCCACAGCATCACCCAATGGTCAGATTCGATGAGGAAGTTCTTGCAGGGGGAAGTGTCGTTTATGCTTATACGGCAATGCGATGGCTTCAGGAGCATAAGTAGGAATAGAAAGGAAAGTAAATTGTGGAAGAGAAAATAGAAGTTTTACTGTGGGGAAATGAATTAAAAAAGTTAAGAGAGTGCGAAATGTCAGACATTAAGATGCACTATGACTTAAAAAGAATAGAAATAGAAATCCTGTACTATCTGTCAAAATCAGGAGAAAATAATACTTCCGCAGATATCTGTCGCCGTCTGAAAGCAAATAAGGGCCATATTTCTCAGGCGGTAGACAGTCTTTGCAGACAGAATTATCTAACAGCTATTCAGGATACCTCTGACCGCAGATATGTGCACTATTGCATTACCGAATCAGCAAAGGAGCTTGTAGATGAGATAACAAGAAAGTGGAATGAGCTGAACAAAGAGTTGTTCTATGGAATAACGAAAGAAGAAATGGAAGAATTAAAAAGGATTGCCGGAAAGATTGGAAAAAATATGGAACGTATTATGAATCAGGTAGAAAAGAAGAGATGAAGTATTAAAAAAATATAAAGTCTATTGACAAGAATATTTTTTTTACTATAATAGTTTAAAAACAAACAGTTTAAAAATAAATGAAACTGTTTGGTATGCTTCTTCAAAAGAAGCATATTTTTTAAAGAGGGATTAGCACTCGACGAGGTACAATGCTAACAAAAACAGCTTTATGATGCAGAAAGAGTTATAGATAAGAGAGGAAGTGGACGTGATGCTGGAAAAGAACGATATTGCAAAATTATCAAATGAGTTAACTTACCGCAAATATATTATGAATAAAGATCAGATACGGAGGTTTTTTAAGGAACTGAATGTAGCGGAATATATTGCATTGTACAGTATTTCTGCAAATAATGAGAACTCTGAAATTTATTCGGGAAGAACCTATTTGAAAGAATTAGCAGATAAGATGCATCTTACGATAAGACAAACCTCTAAGATGGTGGGAAACCTAAGAGACAGAGGACTGCTGTCCTGGTCCCACGATGGAAATGGAAGCGAAGGAACTTATGTGACCATTACAGAGATGGGACAAAAACTTTTAGAAGAGCAGGAAGAGATTTTGAAAAAATACTATGGACGGGTCATAGAAAAATTCGGGAAAGAAAATCTGGTTCTGCTTTTGCAGTTAATGAAACAGTTAGAGACGGTTATGAGTAGTGAGATAGAAGGGATGGAGATACAGGATGAATACGATGAGCTTTGTGAATGAGTATGCGAAAGAAAAAGAGAATATCTGTAGGAAGAATGACAGCATCGCGCCGCGTCTCTATGAGGAATACGGCGTCAATCAGGGACTTCGTGATGAAAAAGGAAACGGTGTATTGACCGGACTGACAAATATCTCTAAGATTATCTCCTCGAAAAACGTGGAAGGAAAAAAAGTACCTTGTGATGGAGAACTCTGGTACAGAGGATATCGAGTAGAGGAGTTGATTCACAATTTAGGAAATGATGAACTCGGTTTTGAAAAAGTGGCATATTTATTATTGATGGGAGAACTGCCTTCTGAAAAAGAACAGAGGGAATTTACACAGTTGATAGGAGAGTGCCGTACCCTGCCGACGAATTTTACAAGGGATGTAATTATGAAAGCACCTACGGAAGATATCATGAATTCCATGACAAGAAGTATTTTAACTTTAGCTTCCTATGATAAAAACGCAAAGGATGCAAGTGTGAGCAATTCCTTAAGACAGTGTATACAGCTCATTAGTGAATTTCCGCTATTGGCAGTATACGCTTATAATGCCTATAATCATTATGAAAATGAAGAAAGCATGTTCATTCACCATCCTGATCCAAACCTTTCTACCGCAGAAAATCTTCTTATGATGATGCGGCAGGATAAGAAATTCACACCGGTGGAGGCAAAGGTATTAGATACAGCTTTGATTTTACATATGGAGCATGGAGGGGGAAATAATTCCACCTTTACTACCAGAGTTGTCACATCATCCGGCTCGGATACTTATTCCACCATGGCGGCTGCAATGTCTTCCTTAAAAGGACCAAAACATGGTGGTGCAAATATGAAAGTCATGGAGATGATGAAGGATATCAAAGAGCATATTCAGGATGTGGAAGATAAGGAGGCAATCGCGGACTATCTAAGTAAAATTTTAGAAGGAGAAGCCTTTGACGGAAAAGGTCTGATTTATGGGATGGGTCATGCCGTATATTCTCTATCCGATCCAAGGGAAAGGGTCTTTAAAAATTATGTAGAAAAATTAGCAGTAGAAAAGAAGAAAGAAAAAGACCTGCTCTTATATAATAACATTGAAGAAATCGCTCCTGTCTTAATTGCGAAAAAACGCAAGATACAAAAAGGAGTAAGTCCGAATGTTGATTTTTACAGCGGTTTTGTCTATGAAATGTTAGGAATACCGATGGAGATGTATACTCCGATTTTTGCAATCGCCCGTATTGTAGGCTGGAGTGCTCACCGCATAGAAGAGATGATTACCGCAGATAAGATTATCCGTCCGGCGTATATGAGTGTTATGTCCCCCAAATAGACTTACAGGGAGTTTCGGAGAGAAACCGTAATAGTTCAGACATAGCTCGTACCATGGGGCTGTCGTACTAATTATGTGATGCTGCTGATAGAACCTTTTACCGGAAGATGAAAATCCTTTTGAATATATCATGGTTTTTTTGGATAATATGTGGTATTCCGTTACCACCATGCCAAAATTTCCGGGAGTATGTCTTTGCTATCTGCGATGATATGT
>JBJELL010000247.1:0-9156 GCA_051879115.1 Lachnospiraceae bacterium | reverse complement strand
GTATACCAGAGTGAGACCGGATTTACGGCAAAGTATGCAGAGTGGATTGCAAAGTCTTTAGGCTGTGAAGCCGTGGAATTGCAAAAGAAGACATTATCGGAGCTGGCAGAATATGACATGGTCATCTACGGTGGATGGATATGTGCGGGAAATGTATCGGGATACGATAAAATAAAAGAACTGGGATTAAAAGAGGTACTGGTATTCGGAGTCGGCATGACACCGGCAGGCGAAGAAACGGCTGCAAAAATCGCGGAACAGAATGGGATAGAACGTGAGAAATTCTTTTATTATGAAGGCGGTTACCGACCGGAAAAGCTGGGATTTATGAAAAGAATGATGATGAATGTACTCAAAAAGTCTCTGGAAAAGAAGGAAGAAAAGACAGAGGATGACCTTTATATGCTTAAAACATTTGAAGGTGCAGATCATATGAACCGGGAGGCGATTGAAGGTCTGGTGGCATATTGTCTGAAGAATGAATCATAGGATGGATATTTTGCAAAAGGAGGAAATGAGACATGATTTGGAATATATTGTATTGGCTTGCTACTCTTCTTATCGCATTTTTGGCTGGAAAAGCAGTTAGTAAGCTGAAGTTACCGGCAATTCTTGGATGGCTTCTTGCCGGTATGCTGCTTGGACCCCATGCGATAGGTCTTCTGCCGGATAAAGTTTTGGATATGGCATGGTACAAGGCAGTGATTACATGGATGCAGTGTGCGTTTGGTCTGATGCTTGGAACGGAACTGGTATGGAACAAGATTAAGAATTATGGAAAGGCATTAGTTGTTACAACATTGACACAGTCCCTTGGTACGTTTGCAGTTGTATCATTGGTATTTGGGATTGTTTTCAAATGTATGAATGTCCCGGTGTATTTAGCTTTCGTGTTTGGTGGTATAGCCTTAGCGACAGCGCCTGCACCTGCGTTATCCATTGTCAGTGAGTTTCATACGAAAGGGCCGGTTACCGATACATTGCTTCCAATGGCGGTATTGGATGATATTGTGGGAATTGCAGTGTTTTTTACGGTAAATTCATTTGTTGCAAGAACGGTATCAGGAGGAAGTGTATCGCTTCTTATGATTCCGGTCATGATTTTTCTTCCGATTGTGATTGGAATGATAACAGGCGTTATAGCTGGTATTTTGTTAAAGAAAGCAGATGGGAAACTAACAATTCTTGTGCTTCTCATTGCAGGAATTACCCTTACAGTACTGGCGGGCTATTGGTTAAATACAAAAGTATTTACGAATATTACACTTAATTATATGATGTTAGGAGTTGCATTTTCTGCTGCATTCTCAAATCTGATTTCAGAAGAAAAGCTAGAGGCGGTAACGAATTATTTTCATCCAATTTTGGGGGTCTGCCTGTTAGGAGCAATCGTTGACCTTGGAGCACCTTTAGATTATCATTTAATTATAGGTGCCGGATTATATACATTTATTTACATTGTGGCAAGGGCATGTGGAAAGTATTTTGGTGCAGGGCTTGGAGCAAAGCTGATGAAAATGCCAAAAACGGTACAAAAATATCTTGGTCTTACCTTATTGCCGCACTCAGGAGTCTCACTAGTGTTTACCGGAATTATATGTTCTGTGTTAGAAGGCAGTGAACCGGAACTTGCCACGATTGTAAAAGGAACCATTGCGGCGGCAGCAGTCATAAATGAAATAATTGCTGTGATTGCTGCAAAGAAAGGATTTGAATTAGCAGGGGAAATTTGAAATGTACAAAGGAATGTAAAGGAGGGCATTTCAGATGATAGAAAAGAGTAAAATTGAGATTGTCCATAAGATTACAGCCGAGGAATTTATAGATTTGCGGAGAACCGTAGATTTTCAGCCGTTGACCCATGAAGAAGCAAAGCAGGTCTTAGAACATACCTCCTATGTTACCGTGATACGCTATGAAGAAAAAGTGATAGGACTGATACGTCTCCTTTTTGACTACGGAACGGATGCTTATATCACGGATGTTATTGTGAACCCTAAATACCAGGGATATGGGTTGGGGAGAATGTTGGTAGAAGATGTGGTGAAATATGTTGAGAATCATTCCTTTTCCGGCGTAAAAGTTGCATGCAGTCTCTATGCAAATAAAGGAAAAGAAAATTTTTACGGGAAGATGGGATTTTCTAGTCTGCCGGATGAAAAATATGGACATGGGATGTTAATGGAAGTATAAATTATGGAACTGGAAAAGAGGTCACAGTATGGAAGAACTGTTTTACAAGATGATATTCAAAAGGAAATCCTTTCATTTATTTAAAGAAATACAAAAAATAGACGATTCAGAATTAAAGGATATCGAAGAAAAATATAAAACCTTTATGCCTCTCGTAAATGATATCAGAACAGATATCAGAATTGTTTCAGCAGAAGAGACAACTTGTAAGAGGGGAGAGGAATACTGTATTTTGCTATATAGTGAAAAGAAAGATAATTATTTGCAAAATATCGGATACATAGGTGGGCAGTTGGATTTGTATCTGGCGTCTTTGAATATCGGAGCGTTGTGGTTTGGAATCGGAAAAACAGAGGATACGCAGTGGAATGGTTTTGATTTTGTTATTATGATAGCCATAGCAAAGGTTGCAGATGAAAAATTTAGAAAAGATATGTTTAAGAGTAAAAGAAAACCTTTAGAAGAAATATGGCAGGGAGAGTTTTACCGGGATATTGGCAATATTGCAAGATTTACGCCAAGTGCATGTAACACACAGCCCTGGATAGTAGAAGCCTATGAAAGAGAATTGAGGGTTTACAGATATAAAAAGCCGGGAAAAAGAGGTATAATGCCAAAAGACAAGGTGACGTATTATAATAGAATTGATATAGGTATCTTTTTGCTGTTTTTAGAATTATGCTTAGAGCAAAATGGGATAGAGTTTGATAGAACTTTATTCGTGGATAATTGTGATGATGAGATAGAAAGGGTGCCTGTTGCACGATATGGGCTTCGATAAAAGGGAAATATCAGGAGCCTTGGATGGCTATGTGGAAGAGATGATGAAAAAGGCTCCCGCTTTTTAGCGGGAGCCTTTATGTATGGTAAGTTGGAATTTCTAGAAATCTGTTAAGTTAGCTTCACGTTTCTCTAAGAAAGCAGTCATACCTTCTTTTTTGTCATTTGTGGAGCATGTTACACCGAATAAGTTAGCTTCCATCTCAACAGCGTTCTTGATGTCCATATCGTAACCATTGTTGATAGCTGCTTTAGCGATAGCGTTAGCATAGCTTCCTTTAGAAGCAATTTTAGCTGCCATAGCTTTTGCAGTATCCATTAACTCTGCCTGAGGAACTACTTTGTTTACTAAGCCGATTCTGTAAGCTTCGTCAGCTTTGATGTTATCGCATGTGAAGATTAACTCTTTTGCTCTTCCCATTCCTACTAAACGTGCAAGTCTCTGTGTACCACCGAATCCAGGGATGATTCCAAGACCTGTCTCAGGCTGTCCGAAACGAGCGTTGTCAGAAGCGATACGGATATCACAAGCCATAGAAATCTCACATCCGCCGCCTAAAGCGAATCCGTTAACGGCTGCGATAGTAACCTGACGCATGTTCATTAATTTGAAGAATGGCTCGCTTGCTCTCATACCGAAAGCTCTAGCTTCAGCTGCTGTGAAGTTAACCATCTCAGCAATATCAGCTCCGGCAACGAAAGATTTCTCACCGTCTCCTGTTAAGATAACAACTTTGATATCATCTCTTTTTTCGATATCTGTTAAAACTTCGTTTAATTCGTCTAATGTTTCACTGTTTAAAGCATTTAATGCCTTTGGTCTTGAGATTGTAAGAACAGCAATCTCGTTTTCAACTTCCAAACGTAAATTGTTCATGAAAAAACCTCCTAAAAATTATGTGCTATGTATATACTTATAATGTAATATTATAACTTTGACAAAAAATTGTCAATCCTTTCCTGCACTTTTGTATACCTTACAATTATGGTATAATGTCGAAAGACATTATACTGCCGAATGGCATCTATAGCGGAGCGACCGTGTCCGCTTGCGGACATGGTATAATGTACAAACCAGCAATGAGCATTGCTCTCGAGTAACACAGCGAAATAAATAATATTATAATAGGAAAATAAACATCATGTTATCAGAATATAATATAGAAAAAATAAACACCCCATTATTAGAATGGTTCAAAACCAACAAACGCATCCTCCCATGGCGGGAAATCCCGACCCCATATCGTGTCTGGGTTTCCGAAATCATGCTGCAGCAGACCAGGGTGGAGGCGGTAAAACCTTATTTTGAACGTTTTGTTACAGAACTTCCAACGATACGTGATTTAGCAGATTGTAACGAAGAACGTCTGCTAAAACTCTGGGAAGGTCTTGGCTACTACAACCGTGTCCGTAATATGCAGATTGCAGCAAAGACAGTGATGGAAGAATATGGCGGACAACTTCCGCCCTCCTATGAAGAACTTTTAAAATTAAAAGGCATCGGACACTACACCGCCGGTGCCATCGCGTCCATTGCCTATGGAATCCCGGTTCCGGCAGTTGACGGAAATGTGCTGCGCGTCATTACCAGAGTTACGGAAGATGATACGGACATCATGAAACAGTCTTTTAAAACAGCGATGGAAGAAACGTTAAAAGCTGCCATGCCAAAGGATGCTGCCAGTGCTTACAATCAGGCATTGATGGAATTAGGAGCCACCGTCTGCCTTCCAAACGGAGAGCCGAACTGCATAGTATGTCCGTTAAAGGAACTGTGTATCACAGGGAGAAAAGGTACGGCAATGCAGTATCCGGTAAAATCCAAAGCCAAAAAGAGACGCTTAGAAGAAAAAACCATCTTCGTCATTCAGGACGGAAGTAAGGTCATCTTAAACAAACGTCCCCAAAAAGGACTCTTAGCCGGAATGTATGAATTTCCAAATGTGGAGGGTCATTTAAGTGAAGAAGAAGCCTTAGAATATGTGAAGAACTTAGGTTTAATGCCCATCAGAATACAAAAGCTAGAAGAGGCAAAACACATTTTCTCCCATATTGAATGGCATATGAACGGATATGTAGTAAAGGTGGCTCAGTTAGAAGAAAATGATTCGGGATTGTTATTCTTAGAAGCGGAGGACTGCATCAACAACTATCCGGTGCCATCCGCATTTGAACGCTACAAAGCCTATATAAAGAAACTTTTTTAGAAAACGGTTTGAGAATGAAATAAAAAACTTCCATAAAAAGAGGGAGCCGATGTCTTTCGACATCGGCGTACATATGAAAAAGAATGTATTATAATGGATTTAATCTCATTACAGTGATAAGTATATTCGGTAATTGTGAAAAGTGTGTGAGGACATTATGATAAATTAGTAAAAAATAAATGAACAAAATATGAAAATCTAAGTAAAAGCTATTTGTAGAAATCCTAAAATATTCTTAACTTTACACAAAAAAGCTGGAATAAATTGTTACAATGTGTATAATGAAAGCAAAGAGCAGTCAGAAAGAGGAAGAAAAATGTACGACAGTATTGTAGTAGGAAGCGGAATTGCAGGATGTACAGCCGCAAGGAGATTAGCAGAGCAGGGAAACCGTAAGGTGTTGATAGTAGAAAGAAGAGCACATATCGGGGGAAACTGTTTTGATTGTATAGATGAGCATGGAATTGTAATCCACAAATATGGACCACATATTTTTCATACGGAGATAGAAGAGGTATACGAATTTTTGTCAAGATTTACAACGTGGACAGAGTTTCGTCATGAAGTAGTGGCAAAGGTGGGAGAAAAGCTGATTCCAGTACCTTTTAACCTGAACACCTTACATATGGTATTTGACGAGGAAAAAGCAGACAGATTAGAGAAAAAACTTACAGATACCTATGGATATGGAAGCAAAGTACCGATTATGGAGCTTCAGAAGAATGAGGACGAGGACATTCAGGAGATTGCAAAATTCGTCTATGAGAATATTTTCTTAAAATATACGATGAAGCAGTGGGGACAGACTCCGGAAGAAATCAGTCCGGAAGTAACCGGAAGGGTGCCGGTATTCGTTTCACATGACAACGGATATTTTACCGACCGGTATCAGGGAGTACCAAAGCATGGATTTACCCTGATGTTTCACAATATGCTCGACCACCCGAATATTACTATGGTAACCGGAGTGGATGCAAAAGAAATATTGAAGTTTGAGGAAGGGAAGATTCTTTTAGACGGAGAAGTATTTGAAGGAGAACTCATCTATACAGGGGCAGTGGATGAATTATTTGACTACTGTTACGGAAGACTGCCTTACCGTTCTTTGGATTTTCAGTTTGAATATCACAAACAGGAATCCTATCAGGGAAGGAGTGTTGTAAATTACACGGTCAGTGAGGATTTCACAAGGATTACAGAGTTTAAATATTTAACGAAACAGGAAGGAACAACAGGAACGACCATTGTAAAAGAATATCCCTTTGCTTATAGCGGAAAAGAAGGTGAGATACCATATTACGCTATTTTAAATGATGAAAACCGCATATTATATGAGAGATATCAAAAATTAACAGAGCAGTATCCGAACTTTTATCTATTGGGAAGACTTGCAGAGTATCAGTACTATAATATAGATGCCATGACAAAAAAAGCATTGGAACTGACAGAGAATATTATGAATAAATAGGAGCAGAAGCATTATGAAATTATTAACAGTAGCGATACCGTGTTACAATTCACAGGATTATATGGAAAAATGCATTGATTCGCTGTTACCCGGTGGAGAAGATGTGGAGATTATTATTGTAGATGACGGCTCAAAGGATATGACACCGGAGATTGCCGACGCCTATGCTAAAAAATATCCAAATATAGTACGTGCCATTCATCAGGAAAACGGCGGACATGGAGAGGCTGTTAATACCGGAATACGAAATGCACAGGGTATTTTCTTTAAAGTGGTAGACAGTGATGACTGGGTAAATGAGTCCGCTTATCACAAGTTATTGAGTACACTCCGCTGTCTCGTAGGAGAGGGAAAACAGCTCGATATGATGATAAGTAACTTTGTCTATGAAAAAGAAGGGGCAAAACACAAAAAAGTGATGAAGTATACGAGTGCCCTGCCAAAAGACCAGATGTTTACCTGGAAGGATGTAAAGCATTTCCACAAAGGTCAGTACATTCTGATGCACTCTGTTATTTACAGAACCCAACTGTTAAGAGACTGTGGATTAGAATTGCCAAAGCACACCTTTTATGTGGATAATCTCTTTGTCTATGTACCCCTTCCATACGTAAAAAATATGTATTATCTGGATGTGGATTTTTACCGTTATTACATCGGCAGAGAAGACCAGTCGGTAAATGAGTCTGTCATGATAAAAAGGATTGACCAGCAGATTCGTGTCAACAAGATTATGATAAATGCCTATGATTTGTGGAAACTTCAAGACAGAAAGTTAAGAAAGTACATGTTTAATTATTTAGAAATTATCACAGTGGTATCAACGGTTATGCTGATTCGTTCCGGAACAGACGAGAATTTAGAGAAGAAACGTGAACTCTGGAATTATATTAAAAAGAAAGATATCCGTCTCTTCCACAAGCTTAGAAATGGTATCATGGGTGGAACCATGAACCTGCCGGGAAAAGGCGGACGTAAGATTTCCATTGCCGCATATAAGATATCCCAAAAAGTAGTAGGCTTTAACTAGAGTGGAACATCCCGGTGTTCTACACTAGTAGAGAATACAATTAAGGTCTTCGTCCTTCCGAACTGCTGCAATTCATTGATAAAATGGTCAAGCTGAACCGTGGTCTGGAAGACTACTTCGATTAACATGGAGTAATCTCCGGTTACACAGTTACACTCAATCACATTTGGAATGGCACGGATAAAAGGATAGAACTCCTTTTTCTGATTCGGCTCCACTTCTAAATTGATAAAAGCCTTGATATGATAACCAAATAACATAGAATTGACCTGAGCGTGGTATCCCATAAGGATACCACTTTTTTCGAGCCTTTCAATCCGGGCGGAGACGGCAGGCGAGGATAAAAAGACTTCTTTTGCAATTTCTTTAACCGGCGTTCTGGCGTTCTTTTGTAAAATGCGGATAATGCTTTTGTCAATGTTATCGAGTTCCCGTTCCATAGATATCCCTCCTGATAAAATGATCTTGTAAAACAAAAATCCCCTATAAGTTAAAAAAATTTTACCACAAAATAAAATAAAGTAAAGTAAAAATAAAATTAATTTAATTAATCTGAAAATAGGAAAATACCGTATTTTGTAACGTGTTTGCTTAAAAGTATTTATTTTTCTGAAAAAGAGTGGTAGTCTCCATGTCAGATAAAATATCACAGGGGATACAAACAGAACAGACAGCAGAAAAGTGAGGAGACAAAAAATGGTAGAAGAAATGAGAATGGAATCAGATTCAATCGGCACAATGAGAGTACCTTCAGAGGCATATTACGGTGTGCAGACACTTAGGGCAAAACAGAATTTTCCAATTACAGGTCAAAGGCTGAATCCGGTATTCATAGAGAATCTTGCAAGGGTAAAAAAAGCAGCCGCCATTACAAACCGGAATGTCTTCGCCCTTCCGGTGGAAAAATCAGAAGCAATCATTCGGGCATGTGATGAGGTAATTAAGGGAAGATTTGCAGAAGAATTTATTGTAGATGCCATTCAGGGTGGAGCAGGAACCAGTGCCAATATGAACATGAATGAAGTACTTGCAAACAGAGCCAATGAATGGCTGGGTGGAAAAAAGGGAAGTTATAACAGAATTCATCCAAATGACCATGTCAATATGTCCCAGTCTACCAATGATGTTATTCCAACCGCAGGAAAGCTGACAGTCTTAGATTTGTTAAAACCCTTATGTACAGAATTGGAACGTTTAGAGACAGAACTGTTTGTAAAATCCATTGAATTTGAAGATGTGTTAAAAATGGGACGTACACAGCTTCAGGATGCGGTTCCAATGACACTTGGACAGACCTTCCACGCTTATGCAATGATGGTAAAAAGGGATAAAAACCGGATAGAAGAGACCAAAAAAGAGATGTACTCCGTAAACCTTGGAGCGACAGCAATCGGTTCCGGTATCAACGCGCCTAAGGAGTATCTGGTAAATGTAGTTCCAAATCTGGCAAAAGTAAGTGGATATCCGTTAAAGCAGGC
>JBJELL010000246.1:7139-9162 GCA_051879115.1 Lachnospiraceae bacterium | reverse complement strand
CATGAAGTTGACATTTGCTGTGGTTGCAAACTCTGCCGCACAGATTAAGTCTCCTTCGTTTTCCCTGTCCTCATCATCTGTTACCAGAATCAGTTTTCCATTTCTTAAGTCTTCTAATGCTTCCTCAACAGTGTTGAATTCAAACATAATATACTCCCTTCTAAAAGCCTGCTTCTAATAAAAATTCTTTTGTAATTGCACTCGGCTTTGTTTCTTCTTTTTTGTTATACTGCATCAACTGCTCGATATATTTTCCGACGATGTCGTTTTCTAAGTTCACGATATCCCCAGGTTTTTTCCGGGAGAGTACCGTTTCTTTTGCTGTATGAGGTATCATAGAGATTGCAAAATCCGCATCCGAGCGTTTTGCAACCGTTAGACTGATACCGTCAATGGCTATGGAACCCTTTTCTACGATGTATTTCATCAGATTTTCCGGTGCCGCTATGGTGTACCAGATGGCATTGTCATCTTTTTCTACTTTTTTGATGGTTCCGGTTCCATCTATGTGTCCCGATACGATGTGACCACCAAACCTGCCATCTGCCGGCATGGCACGTTCTAAGTTTACCTTACTTCCGATTGTGAGACTTCCCAAGGAACTTCTCTGTAAGGTCTCGTTCATCACATCTGCTGTATAGGTGTCTTTGCTAAAAGAGGTGACGGTTAAGCAGACACCGTTTAGCGCAATACTGTCTCCTATGTGAATATCAGAAAAGACTTTTTGGGCCTGTATGGTCAGCACAGCTGATTTCGCACCCTTTTGGATTCCGGCGATAGTTCCCATCTCCTCTACGATTCCGGTGAACATGAGCACACCTCCCATTCTATTAAAATATCTTCTTCTATCTGTGTTATCTTTGGATTTTCTAACTTAAATGCATCCTTTGGAAGTTCCACTCCCAATCCGCCTACCGGGGTCTTAGCACCTTTCCCGCCAAACAGCTTTGGTGCGATATAGGTCTCGACTTTTGTTACGATTCCTGCCTGTAATGCAGAAAAGTTCAGGCTGCTTCCGCCTTCTAATAAAATACTGTCGATGTTCTTTTCTCCTAAAATCCGCATTAATTCTTTTAAGTCTATACCCTTTTCGGTTTTTTCCACTTCTATGATTTCACAGCCTGCCTGTTCTAAGGCTGCTTTTTTATCTGTCCGGCTGTTTTTCTGCTCTGTGGTAAATCCATCTGCCTTTGCACAGGCTACGATGGTTGGAACTTCCTTTGCCGTTTTTACAATGTTGGATGTTAAGGGAATACGAAGGCTGCTGTCGCAGATAATCCGCACCGGATTTTTGGCATTTTCCAAACGGCAGGTCAGCATTGGATCATCGGCAAGTACGGTTCCGATTCCCACCATGATACCGCTGTAACGTTTGCGGCTAAGCTGCACTCTCGCTCTTGCTGCCTCTCCGGTAATCCATTTCGAGGCTCCGGTATAAGTTGCTATCTTTCCATCTGCTGTCATGGCATATTTCATTACCACATAAGGTCTTTTTGTCTCTATGTAGTGGAAAAATACCGGATTTAAAGCGTCACATTCTTCTTTTAAGACTTCTGTAAACACCTTGATTCCTGCATCTTTTAACTGTTTGATTCCACCTCCGTTGACCTTTGGATTTGGGTCATAGGAACCGATGTACACTTCTGTGATTCCACTCTCTATGATAATCTGTGTACACGGCGGGGTCTTGCCGTAGTGACAGCAGGGTTCTAAGGTTACGTAAATCGCCGCCCCGTGTAAATCCTCGTTGCAGTTGAGAATTGCGTTTCGTTCTGCATGAAATTCACCGTATTTATGGTGATAATCTTTTCCGATTACTTTTTGGTCTTTGACTAATACGGCTCCTACTAATGGATTTGGATTCGTAAATCCCTCTCCCTTTTTCGCTTCTTCGATTGCCATCCTCATGTAGTCCTGAGGGGTCATGTTCTCACTTCCTTTGGTTTTGGACTTATATAAATAGAAGCCCTGATACTCATATCGTATTCAGGGCTTGTTCTTGTCAGTTGAAACCTTCTGTGTA
>JBJELL010000246.1:5756-7039 GCA_051879115.1 Lachnospiraceae bacterium | reverse complement strand
ATCATCTCAGAGCTTTTATTCCATCACAAATCACTGCTTACACAGTTCTTATGGTATCTTCTTTCATCCAGACTATACTGTCGGCTTCGGAGTTACACCGAATCATGCCTTTCGGCTCGCGGGCTTTACCGCCGGTCGGAAATTTCATCCTGCCCTGAAGACTACTTATTTGATTTGTGAACATTTTAACACTTTATTATAGTGGTGTCAATGTGTAGGGGATAAAAAGTTCCTACCTACTCACATTCCCTAATTCTAACTGCAGATTACTCCGCTATCATCTCAGCCTTAAACACTGTCTGGCCTTTTCTTGACTTATATAAGAATACTGCTAACGATAACAGGTTAAACACTACAATCATTCCAATAAAAATTGTCAACTGCGGCATAATGTCATTTCCCGTTGAGATTGTTGCACGGAATGCATTTACACTATAGGTAAACGGCATACGCTCATGAAGTTTATGGTAGAAATCAGAAGATAACTCCAACGGATAAGTTCCTGCGGAACCACCTAACTGAAGTACCATGAAGATTAACATCAGGTAACTTCCAACTTTGCCAAAACATACGTTGAAAAAGTACATTACAGACATAAATGCCAGGGATGCCATAACAGCCACCAAAACAGTCTTTCCTAAATACTTCGGCTGGAATCCTAAGATTAACTTCAGCATGAAAATCATAACAACTGCCTGAATGACGGATACTGTCAGATAAACCGATGCCTTGCTGAACCACCAGCTAAATCCGTTCTTCACCTTCTCTGTAGATGGTTTCGATAACGGATAAATCGTACAGAATGCAATACATGCTACCCAGAGTCCTACACCCATCATATATGCTGCCATAGCACTTCCGTTATTTTCAATATGAGAATGTTCACTTCCCACACTTTCTACCGGTGCTGCAAACATATCGACTGCATCTTCATCTGTCTTAGTGCTGTTGACCTCGTCTCCGGCATCACTCAGACTGTCTGCAAGCGTAATACTTCCATCCTTTAATTCCTTCAGTCCGTCTCCCATTGCCTCAGAACCGTCTTCTAGCTGAAGCGCTCCCTCGTTCAATGCCTGTGCACCGTCTGTAAGCTTTCCGGCACCATTCACAAGTGCATCACTGTTTTTTGCCAGTTCTTTTGTTCCTGCTGATACACTAGATACTCCGGCTGTGTATGCGGATACTCCGGCTTTTAAACCGTTTTCCCCATTCACTCCGGTGTCTAACTGTCCAAGTCCTGCATCTACTGCACTCATTGCCTGAATCAGTCCCATTTCCTTTGC
>JBJELL010000246.1:3753-5656 GCA_051879115.1 Lachnospiraceae bacterium | reverse complement strand
ACTGTCTCTGTCAACTGACTTCCGACATTCATTCCCTGGACTGCGGTATTCAACTGCTGAATTCCATCGTTCATTGCAGTCAGACCGTTTTCAAGCTGCTCCATTGTCTTCATATTCTCTTTTGAGAGACTCTTAGACAATTCTCCGGACATTGTCTTCATTCCGGCTAAGATTGCACCGCTTCCACCTTTCAAAGAGGTTATTCCTTCAGAAACACTTTCAACTCCCTGATTCAACTCGTTGCTCTTGCTGTCCAAAGTAGCTGCACCCTGCTCTAGAGTTCCCACTCCTTTGGTATAGGTGTCTAATCCTGCCTGAAGTTCAGCACCTCCCTTTTTCAACGTAAGGGTTCCTTCTGCTAACGTATTCAGACCATCTCCTATCTGCTGATTTCCATCTAATAGTTGGTCTGTACCGTCTGTAATCTGTAATGCTCCATCTGCCGCTTCTACAAAACCATCCCCAATTGTTCCTAACTGCTCGAACATTGTTTCTGTATACTGCGTTGTGATTTTCTCGCGAATGTTTGCCTGAATCTCCTTGATTGCCGTCTCACTCATCTTAGACGCAATATAGTTCTGTCCCGGATTCGTCTCATAATACAACTGCATTTTTTTCGTCTTATCCTCTGTCAATGTAGTTACATTTTTTGAAAAATCTTCGGGAATCGTAATTACCATGTAATAGTCGCCCTTTGCAAGACCTTCTGCTGCTTCATCTTCATCTACAAAATGAAATCCAAGGGAGTTATTCTCCTCTAAATTCTCAACAAGGTCTTCCCCAACGTTCAGTTCCTTCTCATTGTAGGTGACTGCCTTATCCTTATTAACCACTGCTACCGGCAGATTCTCCGTATTTCCATATGGATCCCACATAGAACCTACGAAAATTGCGGTATAAATGGTTGGTATCAGCATAACTGCAATCATAACTACAACCATAAATTTGCTTTGAAATAATTTTTTCCATTCGTTTTTGAGCATTCATTTTCCTCCTTACATGCGTATCTTAGCATGCAAAGATAAACTGCAAATCGAAAACTCCTAAACAGAATTTATAACTTTTCTAAACAAAATCTAAACTTTCTTTTTTTATTGTAAATTTAACCGATATCCTGCACCCCAGACTGTCTCGATAATCTTCGGATTTTTACTGTCCTCCTCAATTTTTTCACGAATCCGGTTGATGTGAACCGTTACGGTAACACTGTCCCCCACATAATCATAACCCCAGATTTTTTCAAATAACTCCTCCTTCGAGAATACAATATTCGGGTTCAATGCAAGAAATTTCAACAGTTCAAACTCTCTGTTTGGAAACTTAATCTCTTCTTCTCCGCGGCACACCTTCCAGCTTCTTGTATGAATTTCAAGGTCACCGATGCGGATGATTTCTTTCTCCTTTTCATCGTTATGTAAATCTTTGCTATTCTTCGTAAGCCTTCCATACCGGCTTAAATGGGACTTTACCCTTGCCACCAGTTCTGCCGGGTCAAAGGGTTTAGAAATATAATCATCTGCTCCTAAACCAAGTCCTAATACCTTGTCTATGGATTCGGTTCTTGCTGTTACCATTAGGATTGGAATATCTATCTCATCTCTGATTTCCCTGCAGATGTCATAGCCATTTTTTCCCGGAAGCATCAGATCTAAAAGAATCAAGTCAAATCCTCCAGTCAATGCCAGTTCAATTGCCTTTTGCCCATCGCTTTCTACCGTGGTCTGGAATCCATTGATTTCAAGATAGTCTTTTTCGAGCATTGCAATCTCTTCTTCATCTTCCACAATCAAAATTTTTTCCTGCATACAAAGCCCCCCTATTCCTGTATTCCGTCTACAATCGGTAATACCATTGTAACACAAAAACCTCCCTGATTCGATGCAAAAATCCTGCCGTTGTGCTG
>JBJELL010000246.1:0-3653 GCA_051879115.1 Lachnospiraceae bacterium | reverse complement strand
TGGTGCTAAAAACAGAATATCTGTATTATTTTCTTTTAAATATTCCTCATTTTCGTCTGCTAAACTTTGAATAAAGGCTCCCATATCCGTCAGTACCGGATGCAACGGCATATTTCCGGTTTCTAACTTTGAATAATCAAAGAGCTTCTGTAATAAGACCTCCATGGCACAGGCTTTCTGATAGGCAATATCTAAATACTGTTCCTGCTTTTGTGGAGTATTTGCTACCCCGTCTTTTAATCCCTTGATATATCCTTTGATAGAAGTAAGAGGCGTCTTTAAATCGTGAGACATTCCCGCAATCATTTCCGTTCTCGCCTTATCATATGCTTCGACCTTGTCAATTCCTTCTTTCAGACTCTCCTGCATGGTATTAAAGGTGTTGCAGAGTCTTTCAAACTCTTCGTCACCTTTATACTCCACCCGCTCGTCAAAGTTGCCGTCTTCTACCCGCTTTGCCCCATCGATTAATTTGTCGATAGGCTCCATAATCTGATCTTCTAACTTCTGCCTGAAATATCTGCTGATTCCAACAATGACGACGATTGCTAAGATTCCAATGGACACAAAGACCGGGATGAGCCAGCGGATGTTTTCCCCACGGGACTCAATCGTTCTCGTATTTTCATTATTGCGAAGAACCGTCACCTGATAAGTTCCGTCTTTTGTCTCATAATCTTTAAATATCATAGTGGCTGTTTTCCAGACAAAAACATCTGCTTCTTTTTGCTCTGTCACATAGGATTTGAGGTGTTTCATCTCCTCTATCTGACGCTTAGAGAAATTGGAGTATATCTCTTTTTTGTCCTTTGCGATATAAATCAGGTAGCCGTTTTCTTCAATGTTTTCACATAATTTTTCTATTTTATCCTCAGAAAATTCATAGTCATTCAACAGATTTACCACATCCACCGAATGATTCTGAAGTTTCGCATAGTTAATAATCTGCTCTAAATAAGTCTTTTCAAAAATCTCAATTACCAGACTGCCAATTACCAGAAGTGCCACTAATGCCAGCAGCAAAATTCTGGTATTGGTTTTAGATAGTCTTCTTCTAAGTGTCATCCCATTCTCCTCCATTCTCTTCTCATTTTATATGCTAATCCTAAACTGCAAGAGTGAAAAATGTAAACATTTTCTAAACACTTTTCTGTTTTGGAGAATGGTTGACTGTTTAAACTTTAATATTTCTTTATTTTTAAGATACGGATCGAATTCAAAATACATAGGAAGGCTACCCCCGTATCGGCAAACACTGCAAGCCACATATTAGAATATATTCCCGTAATACCAAGCACTAGCACTGCCATTTTCACTGCGATGGCAAAGATTACATTCTGCTTTGCAATTACGGTTGTGCGCTTCGCAATTCGGATTGCTGACGGAATTGCGTCCATATTGGAATTCATAAAGACAACGTCCGCTGCCTCGATTGCTGCATCTGCTCCACTTCCCATAGCGGCTCCTACATCTGCTCCTGCTAAAACCGGTGCATCATTAATGCCATCTCCTACGAACATGACTTCCCCATGTTCTTCACGGATTTTTTGCAATTCAGACAATTTATCTTCCGGAAGGAGTCTTGCATGAACTTCTTCCACTCCCGCTGCTTTTGCAATCTCTATAGCACTTTCTTCTGCATCTCCGGTCAACATAACCGTCTTTAGATTCTGTTCTTTGATATGGGCAATGGCTTTTGGTGCTTCTTCTTTCATCGTATCTGCCACTAGAAGATGTCCTGCAAATTCTCAGTCAACGGCAAGCAGAACTTCGGAACCGCTTTCTGCTTTCTGATAACCATTCGTATCCACTCCAAAGGCTTCCATTAACCTGATATTTCCACAAAGAACCTGTCTTCCGTCTAAGACTGCTTTGATTCCCTTACCGGAAATCTCTTCTACTTCTTCCGGTGTCTGAATCTCCATTGCCATTTCTTTCGCATAGGTGATAACGCTTACTGCAATCGGATGGGTGGAGGATTTTTCACAGGCTGCTGCAAGAGAAAGTACCTCTTCCTGCTTCCATCCATTCTGTGCTGCCACTTTTTGCACAACAAAATTTCCTTTGGTAATGGTTCCTGTCTTATCCATGACAACGGCTTTTACCAGACGCAGTGCCTCTAATGCAATTCCGCCTTTGAATAAAATGCCCTGTTTTGAACCGGCACCGATTCCGCAGAAGAATGCCAGCGGCACACTCAATACAACAGCACACGGGCAGCTCATTACAAGGAAGGTCAGCGCTGTATATATCCACGGATAAAATTCCTGTCCGGTAATTAACGGAATCCCTACTGCCGTAAATAAGGCTGCAACTACTACAATCGGTGTATACACCCTTGCAAACCGGGTAATAAAATGATCAATCTTCGGCTTACTTGCTGCTGCATTTTCCACAGAATTCAGAATACGGCTTACCATAGATTCTTCTAACGGTTTTTCTACGCGGATTTTAATGACTCCTGATATGTTCATACAGCCGGACACCGCCTTAGAACCGGATTCCACTTTTACCGGAACCGGCTCTCCGGTTACGGCTGAAGTATCTACACGGCTTTCTCCTTCTACCACAACACCGTCTAGAGGAATTCTATCTCCCGGACGAACCAGCAGGATATCTCCTACTGCTGCTTCCTTTGCCGGAATAACGGTAATCTCTCCATCCTTTTCTAAATTCACTTCTTCCGGTCTTAAGTCCACTGCTTCCATAATCTGACTGCGGCTCTTTTCTACGGCTGCCTCTTCAAAATATTCTCCGATTCTAAAAAACAGCATAACTCCTACTGCTTCAGGATATTCCCGAATGGCAAAAGCACCTAAGGTTGCAATACTCATCAAGAAGTTTTCATCAAATACCTGACCTTTTAAAATATTCTTAAAGGCAGTCCATACAATCTCACCACCGAGAATCAGGTAAGATACTAAAAAGGCAATGATATATGGAATACTGTAATCCTCTGCTCCTGTCAGTTTGTGGAGAACCACCGCTCCTAAAAACAGCCCTCCACCTATGAGAATGGACAGTAAATCTTTCCTTCCCTCTTCATTTTTCTCTTCTGTTTTTTGAGTCTCCTCTTTTTTGGTGACTTTAATTCCGGATTCTATACCGTTGCAGATTTCTTCAATCCGATCAACAAGTGCATCCGGATTCTTGGCACTGATACGAAGCTGTTTCGTTGCAAAGGTTATGGTTGCATTGGAAACCTCATCTAACTGGTTAATCTTTGCTTCCATCTTTGCCGCACAATTAGCACAGCCTAAGTTTTCTAAAATATATACTTTCGTTTTGTGGTCTGTCGGAACGGTTTTCTCCATATGTGTATCTGTAACTATTTCATGATGGTGTTCACATTCACAGTGCTCCTCGTGTTCTTCATGATGCTCACATCCACAGTGCTCCTCGTGTTCTTCATGATGCTCACATTCACAGTGCTCCTCATGTTCATGTATATGTCCGCATCCGCACATTTCTTCTGGTTCTAAAAATTCTTTTCCCATATCGCACCTCCTGTTTATTCATCTTCTATGTATTTATGCATTATCATTTGAACATTTATTCATATGTTTGATTATAGATTAATACTTAAATGCTTTATTGTCAAGTATTATATGTAAAAAATCTTCTTTTTACAGTAACAGTTCAGCCATAACCTG
>JBJELL010000245.1:0-2177 GCA_051879115.1 Lachnospiraceae bacterium | reverse complement strand
TAATTGTTATGGGAAGAAAGGGAAAGAAGAAAAACAGAAAAATCATACGCCTGTTCGTTCTTTTGCTGATACTTCTGGTATTGGTGTCAGGACTGGTAGCATATAAGTGTTTTACTATAGAAAAGGTGGAAGTCGAAGGAACTGATTTATATCCCGAAGAAACCATAAAGAAATGGGTATTAAATGACGATTATTCCTGGAATACACTCTATGTGTTTTTGAAATACCGTTTTAAAGAAGCTGAGGAGATGACCTTTTTACAGAAGCCGATAGTTACGATGAAAGACCCTTACACCCTGCATATTAAAGTAAAGGAAAAGGAGATGGTTGGATATCTCTATGTTCCGGCAGTGGGGCAGAATGCATATTTTGACAAAGAGGGAACGGTGGTTGAGACTTCTTCGGAAAAATTGGATGGAATGATGGAAATTACCGGGCTTGACTGCGAGAAGGTAACGCTCCATGAGAAAATTCCGATAAAAAACAAGTCCATGTTAAAGTCTCTGTTAAGTCTGACTCAGGGGTTGAATAAGTACAAAATGATGCCGGAGGCGATTCATTACGATGAGTATTCCAATATCGTGTTAGAATACGGAAAAGTCACGGTAAATTTTGGAAATTCACAGAACTTAACGGAAAAAATGGAGACACTATCCGTTATTTTCCCACAGATAGAGGACTTAAGCGGAACCCTCCATATGGAGAACTGGTCAAAGGACAACACGGATATTCCATTTGAAAAGAATGGTAAGACAAAAAAAGAAAAATGAATTGAAAAAAAATAGAATTTTTAGTTGATTAATTCTGTGAAAAATTATATTATATTTGTATGTGTATCACAGAGGCTTTTTTTAGAAAAGGTCAATGAAATGATGAAAAATAAAGATGGTTAAATAAGTTTAGATAAATTCCAGGAAAGGAAAAGGAGGAAGAACCTTGTTAGAAATTATGACAACAGAAGCAGATTCCAGTGCAAAAATTATAGTAATTGGTGTAGGGGGAGCTGGAAATAATGCTGTAAATAGAATGATTGATGAAAATATCGGTGGAGTGGAATTCATCGGTGTCAATACGGATAAACAGGCGTTAATGCTATGCAAAGCCCCAACGTTAATCCAGATTGGAGAGAAGTTAACAAAGGGACTTGGTGCAGGTGCACAGCCTGAAATCGGTGAAAAGGCAGCAGAAGAGAGTGTAGAGGATTTGACCAATGCCATCAAGGGTGCGGACATGGTATTCGTAACCTGTGGAATGGGCGGCGGAACCGGAACAGGTGCAGCTCCTGTTGTAGCTAAGATTGCAAAAGAAATGGATATTCTTACCGTAGGTGTTGTAACAAAGCCTTTCAAATTCGAGGCAAAAGCCCGTATGGTAAATGCTCTTTCTGGAATTGAGAAATTAAAAGATGCGGTAGATACCTTGATTGTTATTCCAAATGACAAACTTTTAGAGATTGTAGACCGCAGAACAACGATGCCGGATGCTTTGAAGAAGGCAGATGAAGTCTTACAGCAGTCCGTACAGGGAATTACAGATTTAATTAACCTCCCTGCATTAATCAACTTAGACTTCGCAGATGTTCAGACAGTTATGAGGGACAAGGGTATGGCACATATCGGTATCGGTATGGCAAAAGGAGATGAGAAAGCAATCGAGGCTGTGAAGTTAGCCGTTGCAAGTCCGCTCTTAGAGACTACAATTACCGGAGCATCTCATGTTATCATCAATATTTCCGGAGATATTTCTTTAATGGATGCAAATGATGCAGCAAGTTATGTACAGGATTTAGCAGGAGATAATGCAAACATTATCTTTGGAGCGAAATACGATGAGACAATGACCGATGAAGCAACGATTACGGTAATTGCCACAGGACTTGAGACAAAGCCGTCTTCAAGCAAGATTATGCCTGATTTAAAATATCAGACACCTCCTACTGTAAGCAGACCGGTAAATTCAGGTTTTACAGCAAGACCTCAGGTAAATCCGACACCGGTTCAGAATACAGTTCCGACTCAGCAGACAGCACCGACAACTCCTTTGAATGGAATTCAAAAGCCGGTAAAACCGGTTAGTAATGTACCGGAGAAGGATATTCAGATTCCGGCATTCTTAAAAAATACCAGAAAATAGAAACATTTTATAATAAGAAAAAGGGATGTTCCGTGGGAACATCC
>JBJELL010000244.1:0-2178 GCA_051879115.1 Lachnospiraceae bacterium | reverse complement strand
AAAGCCGCCATCATCTTACTGCTGAAATCCAGAGCATAGATGTTGACCCACTCCGGTGTATATTTCTGTATCAGTGCATAGGTCATGGTCTGCATCATAGTACTCTTTCCGCTTACGATATTTCCACAGATTGCCACATGTCCCTCTTCTGCAAAATTTACAATCAATGGCATCTGGTTCTGATTCTCCGGATCATCCATTTTTCCAATTACGATATCTAATGACCAGGTATTTCCCCGTTCCTGCCATGCACCATTCTGATAAATCGCAGAACGATATTCCTCAAATTCCTCTAAATAAATCTGTTCTCCTAATACCGGCATCCAAAGCTGCATATGATAATCGTAACCACTTTCTTTGGCTACTGCTGCGAGATATTCCTTCACAGCATCTAACTGGGTCTGTTCTTTTTTCTGTGGCAGCTTTATATTTTCTTCCGCAGCAAGCCTCAGTATTTCATTGATTTTCTCCTCATAACTGTTTTCTTTTTCCGATACTCTTACATATAACTGTAAGAAATCCACAAGACGTGCTGTATTGTACTTGCTTTCCGGATATTCCAGCCTCCTCCTTTGTAGCGAGGCATACATTCCCTCGGAAAATTTTTGTAGTTCTTCATTATCCGCTAAGGTCTCCTTCATAGACACTCCCGTTTGATCCAATACCTCCTGCACACAACTTACCAGTTTTTCCACCCAGATATACTCTATCCTTTTCTTTTGGGACATCTTGACGGAATTTCCTGTCATATCCACTCTTCCATTCAGCGTCAGAAGTTTTGCAATATCCGTATTTCCTGTACTTACATCCTCTTCGTATACAGCACCACTGTATCCTGACTGAAACAGTTCATATACCTCATCATTACCTACCTGCAAATAACATCGTCCAGCCTGGGTAATGTAAGCGGCATCCGGTTTATGTAACATATCATTACTATCCTGTTTATCCTGTACACGCAGGCAGAGACGGAATTTGGAGTTACTCCAGATGTTGTCATCTACCGTTCCACTTGGCTTCTGGGTTGCCAGAATCAGGTGTACACCAAGACTTCGTCCCACCTGTGCTACACTAATCAATTCACGCATGAAATCCGGTTCTTCCCTTTTCAGCTCGGCAAACTCATCGATGATGATAAACAGATGAGGGATTGGAAGTGTGGCTTCGCCGTTTTTATACAGTTTCGTATAGAGATTGATGTTATTGACACCATTTTCCGTAAAGACTCTTTGCCTTCTCCGGTTCTCACTCTTAATAGAAATCATAGCTCTTTTAACCTGATTTCCCGAAAGGTTGGAAATCTGTCCGACCATATGCGGCAGACCATCAAAAAGGTTTGCCATTCCTCCACCCTTATAGTCGATGATAAAAAAGCCAATATCATCAGGACTGTAATTGACAGCTAAAGACATCATATAAGTCTGTAAGGTCTCACTCTTTCCCGAACCTGTCGTTCCTGCCACAAGTCCGTGAGGTCCGTGATATTTCTCATGAACATCTAAATAACACGGCGTTCCTCCCGCTTTTTGTCCTACCATACCTTTGATATTTTCATAGATACGGTTTTTCGTCCAAAGTTCTTTTACCGGAATTTCCTTTGGTGCATTGACATTTAACATTTCAAAGAAGGTAAGAGAGTTCGGTATCTCACCGCCCTTTTCCATCTCGCGTACCTGAAGGGTAGCTAAATGTCTGGAAAATTCCTCAAGATGTTTGTCCTCTACCTTATCAAAAATAATCTTCTGTCTCATACTTGTGCTGTCTGAGAAATGATACATTCCCTGAAACTGCTCTGTATTTTCAATAATGAAGTCACAGGCATTCGGAAGTTCCTCATAGCTTTCCGTCAAAAGAATCGTGGTCAGTCCACATCCTTTTTCCTTTTCAAATACATATTTCGCTAAAAGTTCTCCTTCTAAAAATCGTGGTTCTGAGACAAAAAGCACATAGTAGGGTTTTTGCAGACCTTCTTTTTTTTCTTCTAATCTGGTTCGGAATATTTTGGTCAGTTCATAGAACACATCACTTGCCTGTTCCTTATCATCTGCAAAATAACGTGTCTTCTTATCCTCTGACCAGACATGGGGCAGCCATTTTCCATAAGACCATTTTTCTTCTTCCTTAGAAGAATTCTTATCGTAGATAAATCCCATCTTCACATCCGTGTAACAGTTATTT
>JBJELL010000243.1:0-9198 GCA_051879115.1 Lachnospiraceae bacterium | reverse complement strand
TTAGGGCAAACGCATTTCGAGTGCGCCTCGTTATGACCACTTCGATACGTCTCCATACATCGTTGTACATTATAACATATTTTTCGTTCTTTGCAAGGATGGAGTATTGTGATAAGGAAAAAAATATATTATAATAACGATAATTGTACATAATAAAAATAAAATATGCGAGACAAGAGATAGAGGGAGGATATTGCCCATGAAAAGAATTGGAATGTTAACAAGCGGCGGTGACTGCCAGGCATTAAATGCAGCAATGCGCGGTGTTGTAAAGGGTTTGAGTGAAAACTGCGATGAGCTGGAAGTTTATGGATTTTACGAGGGCTATAAAGGTCTTATCTATGGAAATTACCGTCTTCTGACAGCTTCTGATTTTTCCGGAATACTGACAAAAGGGGGAACGATTCTAGGAACTTCCCGTCAGCCGTTTAAGCAGATGAGAGTGCCAGATGAAAACGGTTTGGATAAAGTAGAGGCAATGAAACAGACCTATTACAAGCTCAACTTGGACTGTCTGGTTATTTTAGGTGGCAATGGTACACAAAAGACAGCAAATCTTTTAAGAGAAGAAGGACTGAATGTGGTGCATCTCCCTAAGACAATAGATAATGATATCTATGGAACGGATGTTACCTTTGGATTTCAGAGTGCAATTAACATTGCAACCGATGCCATTGACTGTATCCATACTACGGCGGCATCCCATAACCGTATTTTCATTGTAGAAGTTATGGGTCATAAAGTAGGATGGTTGACCCTTTATGCAGGAGTTGCCAGTGGGGCAGACATCATTCTTCTGCCGGAGATTCCATATGATGTAGACAGTATTACAGAAGCCATTGAAAAACGCAGTAAGGCAGGAAAAGGATTTACAATTCTTGCTGTAGCAGAGGGAGCAATTTCCAAAGAGGATGCAAAGTTAAGCAAAAAGGAATATAAAGAAAAATTAAAGAACTACAAATATCCGTCTGTTTCTTATGAAATAGCAGATATGATAGAAAAGAAAATCGGAGCAGAAGTCCGTGTTGTAGTTCCGGGACATACCCAAAGAGGCGGAAGTCCGTGTCCATATGACCGTGTGCTTTGCAGTCGTTTAGGTTCTGCGGCAGCGCAGGCAATCATAGATGAAGACTATGGATGCATGATTGGAATGGTAGATGGAAAGACAAAAAGAATTCCATTAGGGGATGTAGCCGGCAAGTTAAAGACGGTAGACCCGGAATGTCAGATGATAAGAGAAGCAAAACGCATGGGAATCAGCTTCGGAGATTAAGTATAGAAGTTAGAAATGAGGACTATTCATGTCGTATACGGCACTGTATCGGAAGTTCCGTCCCCGGGAATTTGAGGATGTCAAGGGGCAGGAACACATCGTTACAACATTAAAAAATCAAATAAAAGCGGACAGAATCGGACACGCATATCTCTTTTGCGGGACCAGAGGAACCGGTAAGACAACGGTTGCTAAGATTTTTGCAAAAGCGGTGAACTGTGAACATCCGGTAGATGGCAGTCCGTGTGGTACCTGTGAAGCCTGCCGCATGATTGCGGCAGGCACTTCCATGAATGTTATTGAGATTGATGCTGCATCTAACAATGGTGTGGAAAACATCCGGCAGATTCGGGAAGAAGTGGAATATGCACCTACGGAAGGAAAATACAAAGTGTATATTATTGATGAAGTGCATATGCTATCCATAGGAGCCTTCAATGCATTGTTAAAAACCTTGGAAGAACCGCCGTCTTATGTTATATTTATTCTTGCGACAACAGAGGTACATAAGATACCGATTACGATATTATCGCGTTGTCAAAGATATGACTTCCACAGAATTTCGATAGAGACTATATCGACAAGGCTGTTTGAACTTTTAGAAAAAGAACAGGTTGAGGCAGAAGAGAAGGCAGTCCGTTACGTGGCAAAAGCAGCAGACGGTTCTATGAGGGATGCCTTAAGTCTTCTGGATCAGTGTATTGCTTTCTATTTAGGAGAGACCTTAACCTATGACCATGTACTAGAGGTACTTGGAGCAGTAGATACAGAGGTGTTCAGTCGGCTGTTCCGGCAGATTTTAGATAAGAATATTCTAGGGGCGGTAGAGCTTTTAGAAGAAATCGTGATTCAGGGACGGGAGTTAGGACAGTTTGTTACGGATTTTACATGGTATTTAAGAAACCTGCTTTTAGTGCAAAGTTCCGATGAAATGGAAGATGTGCTTGACATTTCTACGGAAAATCTGGCACTTTTAAAAGAAGAGGCACAGATGGCAGAGGCAGATACCCTGATTCGTTACATCCGAATTTTTTCCGAGCTTTCAAATCAGGTCAAATATTCTACTCAGAAAAGGGTACTCATAGAAATTGCAATTATCAAACTCTGTAAGCCGCAGATGGAAAGAGATGAACTTTCTATTATAGAAAGAATCCAGCAGATAGAAAAGCAGTTAGAACAGGGAGTTCCTATGGCAACACCGGCTATGCAGTCGGCACAGACACAGATTCAGACAGAGCCGGTAAAGAAAAAGGAATATCCAAAAGCCATACCGGAAGATGTACAGGAAGTTGTAAAGAACTGGAACAGTATTTTGCAGGGATTACCCGGCGGAATGCGCACATATCTAAAATCATCCAGATTAAGTCTCGGCGGAGATAATATTTTACTGGTGGTTTTAGAAGACGAGGTAGCAGCAGCTTATCTAAGCCGCGAAGAACATAAAAAAGAATTAGAAGATGAGATTCTAAAGAGAATAGAAAGCCATGTCGAGGTAAGAATCCAGTTGAACGAGACAAACCGTCCATTTGAAGAAAGCTACGTGGATTTAGCAGATATTATTCATATGGATATCACAATAGAAGAAGAATAAAACCAGGAGGAAATAAAAATGGCAAAAAGAGGTGGATTCCCGGGAGGAATGCCGGGTAACATGAACAATATCATGAAGCAGGCACAGAAGATGCAAAGACAGATGGAAGAGGCAACCAAAGAGCTTCAGGAAAAAGAAGTAACAGCTACAGCCGGAGGCGGTGTGGTAGAAGTTACCGTATCCGGAAAAAGAGAAGTGACTAAGGTTAAGATTGACCCGGAAGCAGTTGACCCGGATGATGTTGAAATGTTAGAAGACTTAATCATGGCAGCAACCAACGAAGCACTTCGTGAAATAGAAGAGATTTCCACACAGTCCATGTCCAAAATTACAGGAGGACTTGGCGGAATGGGAGGCGGCATGCCATTTTAAGCCGTTAAGGAGAAATCATGGATTATTACAGCAGTCAAATTAATAAGCTGATAGAACAGCTTTCGGGATTACCGGGAATAGGAACGAAGTCGGCACAGCGTCTGGCATTTCATATTTTGAATATGCCGTTAGAAAATGTGAAAGAATTGTCGTCCTCTATTATAGAAGCGAAAGAAAATGTCCGTTACTGTAAAAAATGTTTTACCTTAACAGATCAGGAAATCTGCCCGATATGTGCGAACCCGAAGCGGAACCAGAAAGAGATTATGGTAGTGGAGAATACCAGAGACCTGGCAGCTTATGAAAAGACCGGAAAATATGAGGGTGTTTATCATGTCCTGCATGGTGCAATTTCACCGATGTTAGGTATCGGGCCAAATGATATTCGATTAAAAGAATTGATGCAGAGGTTGCAGGATGATGTAGAAGAGGTTATAATAGCAACGAATTCCAGCTTAGAAGGCGAGACAACCGCCATGTATATCAGTAAGCTCATCAAACCAATTGGAATCAAAGTGTCGCGTATTGCAAGCGGAGTTCCGGTGGGAGGAGATTTAGAATATATAGATGAAGTTACTCTGTTACGGGCGTTAGAAGGACGTACCACATTATAACAGGGTTAGGAAGAGGAGAAAAAAATGAACACACTAGAATTGCAAAAGCAGGCGAATGAAATACGAAAAGGTATCATTGCTGCCGTTCACAGTGCCAAATCAGGACACCCGGGCGGTTCCCTTTCCGCAGCAGAGATTTTTACGTATCTCTATTTTGAGGAAATGAACATTGACCCGAAGAATCCCAAAATGGAGGACAGAGACCGTTTTGTATTATCCAAAGGTCATGTTGCACCGGGCCTTTATGCCACATTAGCACATAGAGGATATTTTCCGGTAGAGGATTTGACAACACTCCGTCATGTTGGTTCTTATTTACAGGGACATCCTGATATGAAACATATTCCGGGAGTAGATATGTCCAGCGGTTCTTTAGGACAGGGATTATCTGCGGCAGTCGGAATGGCAATCGCAGGCAAGATGGATAAGAAGGATTACCGTGTCTATGCACTTTGCGGAGACGGAGAGATTCAGGAAGGTCAGATTTGGGAAGCAGCTATGATGGCAGGTTTCCGTAAACTGGATAATTTAGTAGTAATCGTAGATTATAATGGATTACAGATTGATGGTCCGGTATCAGAAGTCTGCGACCCTCAACCGATAGATAAGAAGTTTGAAGCATTCCGTTTCCATACCATTACAATCGATGGAAATGATTTTGAGCAGATTGAAAAAGCGTTCAAAGAGGCGAGAGAGACCAAAGGAATGCCGACAGCAATTATTGCAAACACCGTAAAGGGAAAAGGTGTATCCTTTATGGAAAATGCAGTGAACTGGCATGGTGCAGCACCAAACGATGAACAGTTTGAAGTTGCTATGGAAGATTTGAAGAAAGCAGGTGAAGCATTATGTCAGAAGTAAAGAAGATTGCAACGAGAGTTGGATATGCAGATGGTTTATTAGAACTGGGAAAAGACCATGAAGAACTGGTTGTATTAGATGCAGACCTTGCAGCAGCAACCTATACAAAACAATTCCGGGATGTCTACCCGGAGCGTCATATTGACTGTGGAATTGCAGAAGCAAATATGACAGGAATCGCAGCAGGACTTGCAGCCTGTGGAAAAGTACCGTTTATGAGTTCCTTTGCAATGTTTGCAGCAGGACGTGCCTATGAGCAGGTGCGTAATTCCATCGGATATCCGCACTTGAATGTAAAAATCGGAGCCAGCCATGCGGGAATTTCCGTTGGAGAGGATGGAGCAACCCATCAGTGCAACGAAGATATTGCATTAATGCGTACCATTCCGGGAATGGTAGTCATCAATCCATGCGACTATGTAGAAGCAAAGGCAGCAGTAAAAGCGGCATTTGAACATGAAGGACCGGTCTACTTAAGATTCGGACGTCTTGCAATTCCGGTTTTTAATGACGAAGAGAACTACAAATTTGAACTGGGAAAAGGTGTAGTCTTAAAAGAAGGAACAGACGTTACCATTCTTGCCACAGGACTCTGTGTTAACGAAAGCATGGAGGCAGCAAAGCTCTTAGAAGCAGACGGAATCAATGCAGAAGTCATTAACATTCATACCATCAAACCATTGGATGAGGAGTTGGTAATTGCATCTGCGAAAAAGACGGGAAAAGTTGTAACCGTAGAAGAACATTCCGTTATCGGCGGACTCGGAAGTGCAGTAGCAGATGTCCTTTCCGAAAAAGAACCGACGAAGATGATAAAAATTGGTATCAATGATGTGTACGGAGAATCCGGTCCGGCATTAGAATTAATTAAAAAATACGGATTAGACGCAGAAAGCATTTACAAAAAAGTAAAGACATTTACAAAATAAGAAGTTTATGAATGAAAAAAAGAAACTGTCCTGTAAAAAGGGCAGTTTTTTTGTGGTATTTTGTCAAAAGAAAAATTTTTTCACCGACACAAGACGTCAAAAAACAAAAAGAGAATGTGCTATGATAGCCTCAAAATTACTGCCACAGGCAAAGGGGGACACCATGATAGAAATCATAGCAGATGGACAAGCAACACCGAAGATAAAGCTGCCAAGAAACCTAAGACAAATCGGAAGCCCGAATGGAGAGCACAAAATCTATGTGGAAGATTTCGTCTATACCTTTTTGCATCCAAGCAGGCAGGAAGAAACCGGAGAAGCCAAAGCGGCAATACTGGTGGGAAAGCAGGAGCAGGAAGAGGACATTAGCTACTACTTTGTAAAAGGAGCATTTTACATAGAAGGAATGGAATTTGAAAAAGGGCTGCCGCAGTTCACAGAAGAACTGTGGGGCTATTGCTACAAGCAGATGAAGAAGTATTTTGACGATGAAGACCCGGACAAATCTTTACAGATACTGGGATGGACATTCATCTTAGGCGGAATGCCGCCACATCTGACAACGGATATTGAGCGGGTTCACCGTATGAACTTCAAAGAGCCGAACTCCCTTCTTCTCTTATTAGACGATGTGGAGAGGGAAGAGAATTTCTATGTCTATGAGAAGGGAAATCTTCGTAAAAAAGAAGGATATTATATTTTCTATGAACAAAATCCGAAAATGCAAGAGTACATGGTTCAATACCGGGAAAAGACAAATCCACCGGGACCGACAGAGGTTGTCTTTGATGAAGCGGCAAAAAGCTATCGGGAAAAAATCAGTATGGAAGAGCAGTCCCGGAAAAGACACTGGAGTATGGTCGGTTATGTCGCATGTGGAATCTTAGTACTCAGTACACTGGTAATGGGTATTAACAGCATTGGAAGTTATGAAAAGATGGAGCAGCTTCAGGAAACGGTTTCTTTGATAGCCGGAAATTTTGAAAAGAAAGAAGAAACGAAAAAAAATAAGGAAGAAGAGATGGTGGTTACTACCGTAGACGGAGATGTGGAACCTGTTGAAGAGACGGCAGAGACTTCCGCAGAAGGAAAAACCGATTCTTCAGAGCAAAAAGAAGAAGAGACCACAGACACAGAAGCCGAAACGAAAGAAACCACGGCACAGGCACCAACGGAAGCAGAAACCATTTTGGCTCAGGGTTATTACATAGTAGAAAGTGGTGATTCCTTAGAATCCATCAGTACAAAAATCTATGGAAATACCTCTCGTGTAGAAAAGATAAAAGAAATCAATGAAATCGAAAATGCCGATGCCATATTTGCCGGTCAGAAATTAATTCTTCCATAAAAAGAAAAATAGTGTCATGGGAACTGATATTTGTTATAATGGACAGGAATACAAAAAGAGGTGACATGATACATGGCAGCAAATACAAGACAGCCCCTTCATACCGTTCAGATGGACATGGAGGAAATGGAAAAAAAGATTCGGGAACATCGGCTGAAAATTGCAAAAAGAGTGGCGATAGCCGTAGGAGTAGTTATTTTACTCTGTCTGTTGTGCTATATTATCAGTCAGGTGCGTACCTATGACAGCCATCAGGTGAAATCCTCCTATGAGAGACAGGACACCGCGGCAACGACCTTTATTACATTTCAGGGCAATATTTTAAAATATAGTAATGATGGGGCTTTTTACACGGATAAATCCAATAACCTGATATGGAATCAGACCTATGAGATGACAGACCCACTAGTGGTTACATCAAAAAAGTATGTAGCGATTGGAGATAAGAAGGGAAGTCTTATCTACATCATGGATAAGGAAGGTCTTTGCGGAAAAATAGAGACTACAAAACCGATACAGCGTATCAAGATTGCAGATCAGGGAACCATAGCAATTCTAATGGAAGAAGATGGCGTCAGTTATCTGAAAATCTGTGATAAAACAGGAAAAACCCTAGCAGAAGGGGAACTGTATGCAAAAAACAGCGGATATCCAATGGACATTGCCCTTTCTAAAAATGGTGAGAATCTGGCGGTATCTATGCTAGATATCAAAGACGGAACGACGAAAACAGTTCTTTCTTTCTATAATTTTGGTTCTAGCGGACAAAAAAAGATTGATAATGTGGTTGGAACCTGTACCTATGATGACATGATTATTCCACAGCTTGAATATATTGGAGATGACAGACTGATTGCCGTCAGTGATAAAAAACTGTTATTCATTGAAGGAAGTCAGAAACCGGAAGAGAAAAAAGAGATAAAATTCGATAATCGTTTGAGAACATTCTTCTATGATGATAAATACATCGGAATGATATTTGACAACAATAGCAGCAGTGATGAGGAAAAAAGTGATGTCTACTGTATGAAAATATATGATAAACGCGGTGGACTTGTTAAAGAGAAGACATTTACAAGAACTTATCGAAGGGCGGAATTTCTCGATAACCATGAAATTTATCTGCAAAATGACAATGAATGCAGTATTTTTACTCTTCACGGGGTAGAAAAATATCATGAATCTCTGGATAAGAAAATTTATAAGATTCTTCCGGGAAGCAGTTCTTCAAGATATACCTTTCTATTAGAAGGAGAAACTGCTCAGGTAAAGTTGAAGTAAAGAAGGAATAGAAAATGGTGAACTGGCTTTTAATTGTAGTATTTGTTGTACTGGCAGGATACACATTCCGGGGATATAAGAGAGGATTGCTCAGAGTGCTTTTTTCTCTGTGTTCCCTAATTATTACGATTCTGTTTGTGGCATGGACAACGCCATATATCAGCAAACTCATCAAAGAAAATACACAGATATATCAGGGAATTGAAACCCGGTGTGAAGAGTGGATTCGGGAAAAGACGCAGGAAGAAATAGAAGAAAAAACACAGGAAGATACAGGCGTTTTGGAAGAATACGGAATACAGCTTCCGAAAGCCTTAGAAGAAACGCTTTCTCAAAAGGTACAGGAAGGGTCTGACAGTATCTTAGAAGCCAGCGGAGCTTACACGGCAATGGCAGAACGTTTAGCACAGCTTGCGGTAGATGGAATTGCATTTTTTGTATCCCTGATTGTCTGTGCAATACTCCTTCATTTTATAGGAGGATTCGTAGATATTGTTTCTAGAATACCGATTTTAAAAGGTATCAACCGGGTATTGGGATTAGGAGCAGGACTGATACAGGGGCTTGTTATTGTATGGCTGTTCTTCTATTTTATTATGATAAGTCAGGCGTTCCCATTTGGACAGGAACTGGTAAGTCTTATCAAGAGTGATGAATTCTTAACAACCTTATATGAAAACAATCTGGTTGTGTATCTGGTTCACATGTTTTTATAGAAGTGTAAAACGAAATGATAATAGATGTTGGGGTTGCTGCACGAATCATGTTGCTACTGATAAAACAGCTTACCGGAAGATGGGTGATTCCTGAAATAAATCATGGACTTTTTGAATCATATTGGTATGACTTTTAACACCATGCGTGAAATTTAGGAAGCAGATGTTTGTTATCAAATTGTGTGTCTTTTCAGATTCGACATGATTTTCGTA
>JBJELL010000242.1:0-9199 GCA_051879115.1 Lachnospiraceae bacterium | reverse complement strand
GCTCCTAATCCACATCCTATGACCTTTGTTAAAATAGCCACAACCAATAAAATAAATGAGAAGATAATCACACTTCCTGTCAATCCATCCAGATTGGTTTTCATACCGATACTTGCAAAGAACACCGGTGAGAAAATCAGGTAAGCCGCGATAGATACTCTTCGGTTGACATAGCCTTCAATCTTCATAGAGCAAAGCATCAGACCTGCAAAATATGCCCCTGTAATATCTGCAATTCCAAAGAATTCTTCGGAAATATACGCCATCAAAAAGCAGAAAGCCAGCGACATAATGGAAGTTCTTCTAAGTCTGTCCCAGGACTCTAACACTGGTTTTAATCTGCTTAAAACAAACCAGATGATACCAACTACAACGAAGTACAGTAAAATCTTAACTAAAATGCTGATTGGATTTACACTGGCATCTTCCAGACTTGTTACAACAGTCAGAACAATAATACCTAAAATATCATCAATGATTGCCGCACCTAAAATGGTAACTCCGACTTTTCCTTTCAAGTGTCCCAGTTCACGCAAAGTCTCCACTGTAATACTTACCGAGGTTGCCGTTAATACAACTCCGATAAATACAGCCTTCATACATTCCTTAAAATCAGTTACATCTACATGAAAGTACAATGCATAGGTTACAAATCCGCCCAGCAGCGGAACCAGTACTCCACAGAGTGCCACAATGAAAGAGGATATTCCATTTTTCTTAAGTTCTGTCAGATCCGTCTCCAATCCCGCAGAAAACATTAACAGAATAACACCAATCTCAGCCGTGTAGGATAAAAAGTTACCATCGCTTTCCATCTGTACTAAATCCAGGACGGAAGGCCCTAAGATAATACCTGCTAATAATGCTCCTACCACCTGAGGCATATGTACCTTTCTCGAAAAGATTCCCAAAATCTTTGTCGAAACCAGAATAATTGCTAAAAACAGTAAAAAATCAAATGATTCCATTCCTAGTCACTCCTTTTCTCATTACCATGATTTTTCTCAATCATTATAGTTTTTTTACAGTTTTTTTGTCATTTTTGTGCTTTCTCTTAGCATTTTCTTAGCACTTTTTTGAAAAACCGCTATGACAAATTACTGATTATTCTATCACAATTTCCATATTATGCAAAATGCATGAATTTTTCATGGGAAAAGCCTCGGAAACTTAAGATTTCCGAGGCTTTTCGAGGAGTTTAGTTATGAAAATGTTAATCTATATAAGGTAACTGGTTGCCAATCTGTAATGAGCTTTCCATATGGTTTTGCTCTTTCGTTTTGATGACTTTATTATAGGGGGAATTTGTGACTAAATTATGACACAAAACTTAAAGGATTATAAAATAAATCTAAAGGTTCCATTTATATTTTTTATATTTCTTTTAGATTTACAACTCCCATCTCACACTGCTGCCCTTTTCCCCTTTGGTAACAATAAGTTTCTTTTCCATCTGTTCTTTTAACTCACTCACATGGGAGATAATTCCAATCTGCCTGCGGTCCCCTGCCAGTTCTTCTAACACCTGTATTGCCTGAGTTCTAGACACCTCATCTAAAGAACCAAACCCTTCATCAATGAACATCATTTCTAACTGTACCGCTCCTGCCGTACGCTGTACAATGTCCGATAATCCCAGTGCCATTGCCAACGCTGCCATGAAAGATTCTCCACCCGAAAGGGTCTTGATGTCCCGGATACTGTCAGTCACAAGGCTGTACACTGCCAAATCCAGTCCTTCATTCCTGCTCTTTCCAGAGTCACTGCTTTCTTTTAGCTGTAGCAGAAAGCTTCCTCTGCTCATCTTTACCAGCCGCTTATTAGCTTCTCTTAAAATCTGACGGAAATATTTTCTTTGCATGTAGGTCTCAAAATCCATCTTACTGCTTCCGGTCAAACGTCCATTTGCCGTCCGGTACAGGGTATCTGCCACAGCAGCTTCTTCTTCTAACTGTTTTTTCTGCTCTGCATATTTTTCCAGATTCCTTTGGATTCTTTTGTTTATCTCTAAGGAGGTATTGCGCCTTGCCATCTCCCCTTCTAATTCTGCCGTCTTTTCCTCTAAGGATTGATAGTGCTGCTTATATTCTTCTAGTTCCTTCTCCTCTTTCCCTTCTGTCTCCTGTAAAAGCTGTTCCTTATTGCCTTTATATAGAAGGAGTTCGCTTTGACATTTTTCTAAGTTCTCCTGTGCTTTTTCAAAGGTTTTTTCCAGATTCTGCAATTCTTTCTGGCTTTGGTTTAAGACAGCAAGTGCCTCCTCCTTGCTCTGATAACGCAGACTCTGTCCTGTCATCTCCAATTCTTTTCTCGCCTCTGCTAAAGCAACCTGTGCCTTTGTCTCCTCAGCACTTTTGAATTCCTCGTACCTCCTTTTACATTCTAAAAATACCTTTTCCTGTCTTTCTCTGTTCTTTTCTGCCTCTTCCCTTTGCTTACGTGCCCTGTTTACCTGCTCCTGAGTCGGAGATTCTTTTGTAATTTCCGCAGGTTGGGGATGATGGGTAGAACCGCAGACGGGACAGGGGATGCCCTCTTTTAAATTTTGTGCCATAAGACCCGCCTGTTCTTTGAAAAATGCTTCATAGACAGACTCATATGCGATAACGCTTTTCTTTCCCTCTTCGATATAGAAACGCCAATCCCGTTCCGCTCTTTCTGCTTTTTGTTTTAAGAGCCCACATTCTCCACTGTCTTCTCTGATTTCTAGAAGACGGGATTTCGCCTGTTTTTCTTTTTGCAATGCCGCTTCTCTCTGTTCATAAATCGGAAGGGAACGTTCAATATCAGAAATCTGTTCCCGCAGTCTACTCTGGTTTCCTTCTAATTCTTTTTTTGCCACATCTCTTTTTTCCTGTGTCTTCTCTCTTTCTTCCTCTAAACATTCCATCCGTTCTGTTACCTGACGGAGTTTTTCAAACTGGCGGTTTATCTGCTCTTGCATTTTTAAAATTCCGGTGATTTCTTCTTTTTGTTTTATGGCCTCTTCTTTTTGTATACTGAGCTCTTTCTGCTTTTTCTTCTGCTCTTTTAATTCTTTTTCTAAAAGCTCTATGACCGGTTCACAGACCGGCAGCTTTGCCTGTTTCCACTCATGGAATTCCTCACTCATTCCCTCTTCTATACGAAGTCCTGATAATTCCTGACAGACAGCTTTCTTCCAATCCTCTAATTCATCTTCTAAACGGAAGGCTTTTCTTTTGAATTCTTCCTGCAATTTTGCGCAAAAACCCGTCTTAAAAATCCGGGAGAACACTGCTTTTCTCTCGTCCGATTTGGTATACAAAAGTTTTAGGAAGTCTCCCTGGGCAAGCATTGCCGTCTGGGTAAACTGGTCTGCATCTAAGCCTACAAGTTCTGTGATTTTTGCATCAATCTCCTGTCTTTTCCCCTCAAATGCCTGTCCATCCGGCAAAATCAGTTCCACACTTTTTGCAATGTTGCGCGCTACCACTTTGCCGTTCTTAAGCTGTCTTTCTACCTTGTGTTCCGGATTTCTTCTGACCGTATATTCCCTGCCATGGCATGCAAAGAGCAGTTCCACATAGGTCTCTGTCTTCCTGTTTGCATACTGGCTACGCATCATGACTGCACTCCGCTCACCACCGCTGGTCTGGTCATACAGGGCATAGGTAATCCCGTCAAATACCGTGGTTTTTCCGGCTCCCGTATCTCCGGTAATCAGAAAAAGTCCGGTTCCCGCTTCCCGAAAATCGATTTCCACCTCTGCGGCATAAGAGCCAAAGGCTGACATTTTTATCTTTAAGGGTCTCATTCTTTTCCCTCCCTAATCTCATTCCACACCGTTTCTGCCATTCTTTGTTCTGCTTCGCTCATAGTCCTTCCCTGCACCAGTTCAAAGAAATTGCCAAAAGAAGTAAAGATATCTTCTTTTTCTTCCTCTTCCTCTGTAAAATCTAAAATCTTTCTTGTCCTTGCATTGTCTATGCGAATCTCTAAAATATGGTCAAAGACCAGTTCTAACCGCTCTTTTGGCAGATAGGGTTCTTCTTCGTCAGTCAGGGTAATGCTGACATAATCGTGAGCGGCATCCTCCTTTTGTAAGATTTCCTGTAAATTCCCCCGAAGTACTCTTAAGTTTCTAAGAGGTTTTACCGGAAGGGTTTCTATCTGAAGAGGGCTTCCTTTTTCCCCCATCGTAATCATGCAAAACGACTTCTTATGGTCTGCCTCACTGACCGAGTATTTCAAAAGTGTCCCTGCATAGCGGAATCTTTCCTCCCCGATTTTCTGGGGTCTGTGAATATGACCTAAGGCAGCATAGTCAAAGGGTTCTAATATACGAACATCTATCTCATCAATTCCTCCTACCATTCTTATCTCAGAGTCACAGGTGTCCGGTCTATCCCCTCCTGCTGTGTAGAACTGGTGGGAGAGAATGACATTTCTCTCCTTTGTATCTATTTTTTCTTCCTCTATTAATTTTGCAGCCGCTTTTTCATAAGTCTCAATTTTCTCCTCGGCAAACTTTGCCCTGACATGAGATGGTTTCGTAAATGGGAGCAGATAAAAGTTCACCACTCCGTACTCATCTTCTAATACCACTTTTTTTATCTGTTCCTCTTCCGTCCTTGGCGGCATTCCTACGATGTGTACCCCATTTTTTTGCAGTAATTCCTGTACAAATTCCAGCTTTTCGCCACTGTCATGGTTTCCGGCAATCATAAGAATGGCAATCTGTGGTTCTATCCGGCTTAATTCTGTCAAAAACCAGTCCAGCAGACGCACCGCCTCTGCTGACGGCGTAGCCTTATCATAGATGTCGCCCGAAATCAAGACTGCATCGGGATGTTCTCTCTTTGCTGCCTCTATAACCTGTTCTAATGCATATTTCTGGTCTTCCATCAAAGAATAATAGTATAAATGCTTTCCTATATGTAAATCGCCCAGATGAAAAAACTTCATATCTTTTCCCCTATTCTTTCTAATTTCCATTTAGTTCTATGATATAATAGGAAAAAACATTTCTCAATCTTTTTTTAGAGGAGGTTTTCCCCTTGGATACCATTATTTTTCATATAGATGTGAACTCGGCATTCCTCAGTTGGACTGCCATTGAAGAATTGAAAAACGGAAGTACCACAGACCTTCGGCTCATTCCTTCTATCATCGGCGGAAACCGGGAAAGCCGTCACGGTGTGGTTCTTGCGAAATCCGTTCCGGCAAAAAAATTCGGGATTCACACCGGAGAACCGGTGGCGCAGGCACTTCGTAAATGCGAATCCTTAACCATTGCCGCTCCGAATCATGCTATGTACCATCGTTACTCCCGTCTTTTAATGGAACTTTTGCACACTTATACTCCGGACATTGAACAGCTTTCCATTGATGAATGTTTTCTGGACTTTGGGCCAATCGCCCACAAATACAGCTCTCCTTTAGAAGCTGCTAGGATTATTTCAAACCACATCAAAAAACAGCTTGGATTTACCGTCAATATCGGCATTGCTCCGAACCGCCTTTTGGCAAAGATGGCAAGTGATTTTGAAAAACCGGATAAGATACACACCTTGTATGAAGAAGAGATTCCCACAAAGCTCTGGCCTCTTCCCATTGAAGACCTCTATATGGTGGGTAAATCCAGTTCCAGCCGTCTCCGCTCCCTTGGTATCACCACCATCGGAGAATTAGCCCATACCGATAAAAAGTTTCTGGTTCGGGAATTTAAAAGTCACGGAGCTCTCATGTGGGAATATGCCAACGGAATTGCTCCCGCAGAAATATGCAGCGACACCGGAAAATTAAAGGGAGTTGGTAATTCCACTACCCTTTCTAAGGATGTGGATACTGCCGCAGACGCCAAACAGGTTCTGCTTGCCCTCTCCGAACAGGTCTCTGCCCGCCTTCGGGATGCAAAGCAGCTCGCCGGGTCCGTTACTGTGGAAATCAAGTACAACACCTTTCGTACCAGTTCCCATCAAAGACCCCTTTTATTTCCGGCAAATACCACCAAGGCACTCTATGACATGTCCTGCCGTCTCTTCGATGAACTGTGGAACGGTACTCCAATCCGTCTTTTAGGTATCCGCACCGGAAAACTTTTAGATGAGGACGCTCCGATTCAGATGAACCTCTTTGAAATGGAGGCGATTGCACAGCCCTCCTCCACCGTCTCGAATGTCAAACAGCAGAAACTGGATGAAGCCTTGGATAAAATTAAGGAGCGGTATGGAGCAGATGCCATTGTCCGGGGCAGTTTTCTCGCCGAAAAAGAGAAGCCTTAGCTATTGTCTTTTCCCATGAATTGGCTTAAAATAGCACTAGATGAAAACAGAGGAGGATATTATGTTAGGTATTATCGGTGCAATGGATGAAGAAGTTGCAAAAATCAAAGAACATATGACAGACGTTGAGGTTGAGACAAAGGCCTCTATGGATTTTTATAAAGGACGATTAAACGGAAAAGAGGCCGTAGTTGTCCGTTCCGGTATCGGAAAAGTCAATGCCGCTATCTGTACCCAGATTTTAGCGGATGACTTTCGGGTAGATGCAGTTATCAACACCGGAATTGCCGGCTCTTTAAATAAAGATATCAACATCGGAGACATCGTTCTGTCTACCGATACTTTAGAACACGATATGGATGCGGTTTCCTTTGGCTATCCTTTGGGACAGATTCCACGCATGGACACTCTTTCTTTTACGGCAGACAAGCATTTAAGAAGCGTTGCCCTTGTAGCCTGTAAAAAGGTTCTGCCTTCTGTTACCGCTTTTGAAGGTCGTATCGTAAGCGGTGACCAGTTCATTTCCAGCAAAGAAAAAAAGGACTGGCTCATTGAGAATTTTGGCGGATATTGTACAGAAATGGAGGGGGCTGCAATCGCCCATGCCGCTTATCTGAACAAGATTCCGTTTTTAATCATTCGTGCTATCTCCGACAAGGCAGATGACAGTGCTTCTATGGACTACCCTGCTTTTGAGGCAATGGCAATTAAGAACTCCGTAACCTTAATCTTAGAAATGGCAGGAAATTTATAATGGAAAAAATAGCAAGTTTTACTGTAGATCATTTAAGACTCCTTCCGGGAGTCTATGTTTCAAGAAAGGACACCGTTGGAGCGGAAGTCCTCACCACCTTCGATATCCGTATGACACGTCCGAATTTTGAACCGGTGATGAATACGGCTGAGATGCATGCCATCGAACATCTTGGGGCTACATTTTTACGCAACCATGCAGAGTATGCCTCCAAAACGATTTATTTTGGCCCGATGGGATGCCGTACCGGATTCTATCTGATTCTTGCAGGTGATTACAAATCAGAAGACATTATTCCTTTATTAAAGGAAATGTTCGCTTTTATCCGCGATTATGAGGGAACGATTCCCGGAGCTGCTGCAAAAGACTGCGGTAACTACCTTGATTTGAACCTTCCGATGGCAAAATACCTTGCAAAGAAATACTACGATGAGGTTCTCGCCCAAATAACGGAGGAACGTCTGAATTACCCGGCTTAGAATTTGAAATTCTTACCATTGAATGTTGAGAGAAATTCTTAACCGTAGTATAATGGATGGGATTTGTTATATATTTATCAAACTTTTGGAGGAACTATGTTAGAATTAAAAAATATCAGTTATGAAGTCGATGACGACAATAGTAATAAAGAAATTCTAAAAGATATCAGTCTGACGATTGATGAACATTTCGTGGCAATTACCGGACCAAACGGCGGCGGTAAATCCACACTTGCCAAGATTATCGCAGGAATCATCACCCCGACTAGTGGACAGATTCTTTTTAACGGCGAAGACATTACCAATTTAAACATTACAGAAAGAGCAAAACGGGGAATCAGCTTTGCTTTCCAGCAGCCGGTTCACTTTAAGGGCATGACAGTAAAAGACCTTGTAAATATCGCAGCGGGAAAAGATATGTCCGTTACCGATATCTGCGACATTTTATCTGAAGTAGGTCTCTGTGCAAGAGAATACATTGACCGTGAGGTAAATGCAAGTCTTTCCGGCGGTGAGTTAAAACGTATTGAGATTGCTACCATTCTCGCAAGGGGAACACAGCTTTCCATCTTCGACGAACCGGAAGCCGGCATTGATTTGTGGAGTTTTAACAGCTTAATCAAGGTATTTGAGAAGATGCGTGATGAGATTAATGGTTCTATCTTAATCATTTCTCATCAGGAACGTATCTTAAACATTGCAGATAAGATTATTGTCATTGCAAACGGAAGTCTGGATGCCGTTGGTTCTAAAGAAGAAATCATGCCTCGTCTTATGAGCCAGCCAAGCACCTGTAAGACATTGACAGACAAAGCGTAAGGAGGAACCGATATGGACGCAATACAGAAAAATCTATTAGAACAGGTTGCCGGTCTGCATGAGGTTCCGGAAGGAGCCTACAATATCCGTGCCAACGGAGGACTTGCAGGACGTAATACTACAGCCAATATTGATATTATTACAAAACAGGACAAGCAGGGAATTGACATCTATGTCAAATCAGGAACAAAAAATGAGAGTATGCATATTCCTGTTATTTTAAGTGAAAGCGGTATGCAGGAAATGGTCTACAACGATTTTCATATCGGAGATGACTGTGACGTAACCATCATTGCCGGATGTGGAATCCACAACTGCGGAACCGATACTTCTAAGCATGACGGTGTCCACACCTTCTATGTAGGAAAGAATTCCAAGGTTCGCTATGTGGAAAGACATTATGGCGAAGGGGACGGAAACGGCGAAAACATTATGAATCCTGAGACCGTCATTCATTTAGATGAGAATTCCTATATGGAGATGGAGACCACTCAGATTAAGGGAATTGATTCTACGAACCGTGTAACCACCGGAGATTTAAAGGCGGGTGCTACCCTAGAAGTCCATGAGAAGATTATGACTCACGGTAAACAGTATGCAAAGACAGACTTCTCCGTGGATTTAGACGGGGAGGATTCTAGTGCCAACATCATCTCCCGTTCCGTGGCAAAGGGCGAGTCTCATCAGGTGTTCTTAGCCAAAATTACCGGAAATAATAAATGTGCTGGCCACAGCGAATGTGATGCCATTATTATGGACAAGGCTCACGTAGATGCTACACCGGAGCTGTCTGCGAACCATATTGATGCAAACCTGATTCATGAAGCGGCTATCGGTAAGATTGCAGGCGATCAGTTGATTAAGTTAATGACATTGGGACTTACGGAGGCTGAGGCTGAAGA
>JBJELL010000241.1:0-2183 GCA_051879115.1 Lachnospiraceae bacterium | reverse complement strand
GGGTCCTTCGGAACGTATAGACTAATCTGTCCGTCGGAATCTTCGGCTAACAGTTCCTTAAAGTTAATCTTCAAAGAACCGTCTATTTCTTCATCTGTTTCAATATGTCCGTATTTTTCATCGTCTTTTCCTTCGTCCTCATGGGGAATCTGCAGATAAGGAATCTCCTCTACCATTTTTTTAATAGCATCCATGGAGTCATTGACTTCTTCCTTTTCCGTTGCCTCCATAATCTGCTGCATGTTCTTTGCCAATTCCTTTTGCAGATTTACCGTATTAAAACGGCTGGTATTCATCGTAACCTGCGGTATCTTGACCACTTCGGAGACAATCTCTCCAGACTGCAGCATATCATTTGGACGAACCTCTACAATTCCATCTCTTTTCTGACGGAACTGACGATATTTTTCTTCTTGCTGTTTGGTCAATGGCTGATAGAGCATCTTTAATTCCAGTGCTTTTTCAACATATGCACCATCTCCAAACCATAGAATCAATTCATCGCAGGCTTCAATACATTTCTCGCTCATTCCTGCCTGATGGTAGAGATAAGCCAGCTCATATGCCCACTCTTCAATGTATTCCTGTTCTTTTAAATCTTCTAAAATTTTTATCTGTTCTTCTATTGTGGCACCTTTGGCTTTGTATATTCTATATTTTAACACAAATTTGAGATTATCATTCGGAGCCGCCTCAACAAACTCCTCATAATATTCCATCGCATCGTCATAATTACCCATGCGAAGTTCTAATTCTGCAAGACGGTATAGAATCATTCTTCCTATCGGAGAACGCTCGTATGCGAGTAACAACATTTCTTTTGCATCTTCAAATCTTCCTACTGTTTCGTAGACTTCTTCTGCTTTTATCAATGAATTTGTGTTACGGACACGTTTCCAGTTAATATCGTCCGCAAGATCTTCTGCCATATGCACATTGCCCTCTGCCAAAGCACTCTTCATCTGATCCAGTTTTAATTTATATTCATACTTATCCAACTTGTGTCACCTCTAAATATGCCTTCTGATAGACAGATTTTTCTTCATTTTAGTGTACCATACGACACCCTTATGTGTCAAAATTTATTATTAAAAAGCCGTATCCGGCAAACCATGTCGAATACGGCTTTTTACTAAGTCTCTTCTGTTTTTTCTTTTTTTGTTTCTTCTTTTTTAGGATAGCAGAGCTCGTTTGTATTCATATCTACTTTTTCGGCAAAGACATATTTTTCTGTCTCCTCCGGAAGTTTTCGCTTTCGCAGCAGATGATATATGATTCTCTGTAAAATGTAGTAGATTACGGCAAATACCGGAACACCTAACAGCATTCCCATAAATCCGAAGAGCCCGCCGCCCACCATAATGGCAAATACGACCCAAAACGGAGAAAGTCCCGTGGAATCTCCCAAGATTGCCGGTCCAATGATATTGCCGTCCACCTGCTGTAAAATCAATACCATAATCAGGAAATACAATCCCTGAATCGGATTCGCCAACGCAATGATAATAAATGTCGGAACAGCTCCTATAAACGGACCAAAAAACGGGATAATATTGGTCACTCCGATAATTACGCTGACCAATACCGGATATGGCATTTTCATAATCAGCAATACTATATAACAAATTACTCCGATTATGGCAGAATCCATAATCTTACCGCTGATGAATCCGCCAAAGATTTCATTGCTCTTTCTCGCAGTCTCAATGATGATGTTGGCTTTCTTCGGTTTGAAGAGTGCATAGGTCAGTTTTTTCATCTGTCCGATAAAGGTCTCCTTGCTAAAGAGCAGATAGATAGAAACAATTAATCCAACTGCGATATTAAGCAGAACTTTGAACAGTCCGAAAATTCCTGTTGTAATAGAAGTCAGATACTGATTACCCTTTGGAAGAAGGTCATTCATTGCCCAGTTGCGCAGAAAATCCGTTGTATAAATCAGTGTATCTTCTAACATATCTGCTGCTTGTGAATTTCCTTTTAAAAGAATATTTATCTTAGCAATCAATGCCTCCACTTCTCCCGGTAGAGTCACAACCAATCCCTGAATACTCTCTATCAGCTGCGGTATCAGCATTACGAGTAATAGTACAATAATTAATACAAATACGGCAAGAGCTCCAAAGGTTGCAATGGTCCGGCTGAGTTTTTTTGCCTTTTCTTTTTTCTTCATATGCGGCTCT
>JBJELL010000240.1:0-2193 GCA_051879115.1 Lachnospiraceae bacterium | reverse complement strand
ACCGGTCTTCCCATAGAAAGATTCAGTCCTTTCCGTTGTCCAATGGTATAGTTGGTAATTCCCTTATGCCTGCCAATTACCGTTCCATCTGCGGTTACAAAATTGCCTTCTTTTATCACATCTTCCCCCGTTTCACGACAGATAAATCCTGCATAGTCACCATCCGGTACAAAGCAGATATCCTGACTATCCGGCTTTTTTGCAATACGAAGACTGATTTTTTCTGCAATTCCTCGAATCTCATCCTTTGTATAATCTCCTACCGGCATTAAGGTATGCGCAAGCTGTTCCTGCGTCAGGTTATACAGTGCATAAGTCTGGTCTTTTGCCGCCGTAACGGAATTCCTAATGGCATATCTTCCGTTTTCAAGCTGTTCAATTCTGGCATAATGGCCGGTTGCGATATAATCTGCTCCAATTTCAAGGCTTCTCTTTAAAAGAGACTCCCATTTCACATAACGGTTGCAGGCAATGCAGGGATTTGGGGTTCTTCCCTGTAAATACTCTCCGATAAAATAATCCATAACCTGCTCTTTGAATTCTTTTCTGAAATTCATAACATAATAGGGAATATCCAGTTCCCCGGCTACCCGTCTTGCATCTTCTACCGCACTTAGTCCGCAGCATCCTCCGTTTTCTTCCTGAACGAATTCCGCTTCCTCCTGCCAAATCTGCATCGTCGCTCCAATAACATCATAGCCCTGTTCCTTCAATAAATATGCTGCAACAGAGGAATCTACTCCTCCTGACATTCCTACTACTACTTTTTTTCTGTTCATGTTCTCCTCCGGTTTAGTAGATTCCCTCTTCTAATAAAAACAGTGTACCTTGACCAGCGGGAATCTGTCAAGGCTTCTTTCTCACTATACATCCTGTATCCTCTAATCTATTCCATCTTACTTTTTTTCTTAAAATCCTCATACAAAGGAGACATCTCACGCAACCTTTGTACAATTTCTTTGATGGCTTCTATTGTCGTCTCAATCTCCTCTTTTGTGGTCTCTTTTCCAAGTGTCAGTCTTAAGGAACCATGGGCAATCTCATGAGGAAGTCCGATTGCAAGAAGCACATGGGACGGGTCTAGTGACCCTGAGGTACATGCCGAACCGGAAGAAGCACAGATTCCTTTCATATCCAGCATAATCAACAGTGACTCTCCTTCTATAAACTGAAAACAAAAACTTACGTTGTTAGGAAGGCGGTCTTCTCTCGAACCGTTCAGCCGCGAATAAGGAACTTCTTTTAATACTCTCTCAATCAGATAGTCCCGCAATTCTGACTCTCTTCTAGAACGTTCTTCCATCGTTGCCGCTGCAATCTCTGCTGCCTTGCCGATTCCTACTATTCCCGGCACATTCTCCGTTCCGGCACGACGTTTTCTCTCCTGTGCTCCACCGTGAATAAAAGAACCGATTTTAATTCCTTTTTTGATGTATAAAAAACCGATTCCCTTTGGTCCATTTAATTTATGTCCGCTGGCACTCAACATGTCGATATGCAGTTTTTCTACATCAATGGGAATCTGTCCAAATGCCTGTACTGCGTCCGTATGAAACAGTACTCCATGTCTACCCGCTATCTCTCCAATCTGCTCCACGGGTTCAATGGTTCCAATCTCATTGTTGGCAAACATGATAGAGATTAAAATGGTATCAGGACGAATGGCTTTTTCCAATTTTTCTAAATCTACCATTCCTCTCTCATCCACATCTAAGTAAGTAACCTCATAGCCTTCTTTTTCTAAATACTCACAGGTATGCAGGATAGCATGATGCTCTATCTTACTTGTGATGATATGTTTTCCCTTGTCACGATAAGCCTCAGCCACAGCCTTTAACGCCCAGTTATCACTCTCGGAACCGCCTGCTGTAAAATAGACTTCCTCGGCTTTGGCATTTAAAATCTTTGCTATGGTCTCTCTTGCTTTGGTTATGGCAAGCTTGCTCTTAGAACCAAATTCATATACACTGGAGGCATTTCCATAGTTTTGTGTAAAATATGGGAGCATCTCTTTTACCACTTCTTCATCTGTTTTGGTTGTTGCTGCATTATCTAAATAAATCATTCTCTTATCTCCTACTTTTCCTATATGTTTTATATGTATATGATATATTCCTTTTCCGGTTCTGTCAATAGGACAGCTTGCATATATTAGATTAAATGTTTTTTCGGGAGGTCATTATGAATCTTCCC
>JBJELL010000239.1:0-2202 GCA_051879115.1 Lachnospiraceae bacterium | reverse complement strand
TTAATCATTCACTTTATAAAATATCAATATGCTCCCCTGCCAGTGCCTTATTCATGCTTCGTACCGCACAGAATTTACCGCACATAGAGCAGGTATCGTCATGCTCCGGTTTACGTTCCTCACGAATTCGTTTTGCTGTCTCAGGATCAATGGCACAAGCCCACTGCTCCTCCCAGTCCAGCTTTCTTCTCGCATCCGCCATACGGTCATCAATCTCTCTTGCACCGCGTACACCCTTTGCGATATCTGCCGCATGGGCTGCAATCTTAGAGGCGATGATACCCTGTTTTACATCTTCCACATTTGGCAGTGCAAGGTGTTCTGCCGGTGTAACATAGCATAAGAAAGATGCTCCTGAAGCTGCTGCAATGGCTCCGCCGATAGCAGATGTGATATGGTCATATCCCGGTGCAATATCTGTTACCAGAGGTCCTAAGACATAGAACGGTGCGCCGCCGCAGATGGTATTTTGAATCTTCATATTTGCCGCAATCTGATCCATTGGCATATGTCCCGGTCCTTCTACCATTACCTGAACATCCTTTTCCCATGCACGTTTTGTCAATTCGCCAAGACGGACAAGTTCTTCAATCTGACATACGTCCGATGCATCTGCAAGACATCCCGGACGGCAGGCATCTCCTAAAGAAATCGTTACATCGTATTCACGGCAGATATCGAGAATCTCATCATAGTACTCATAAAATGGGTTTTCCTCTCCGGTCATGCACATCCATGCAAATACCAGAGAACCTCCACGGGATACAATGTTCATCTTTCTCTTGTGGTTTTTGATCTGGTCGATGGTCTTTCTGGTAATTCCACAGTGAAGGGTTACAAAATCCACGCCATCCTCTGCATGAAGTCTGACTACGTCAATAAAATCCTTTGCTGTTAAGGTATCTAAATCCCTCTGATAGTGGATAACGGAATCATAAACCGGAACCGTACCAATCATTGCCGGACATTCAGATGTCAGCTTACGGCGAAACGGAATCGTATCTCCATGAGAAGATAAATCCATGATGGCATGAGCACCCATGTTCACTGCTTCCATAACTTTTTGCATTTCAATATCATAATCCTTGCAGTCTCTCGATACTCCCAGATTGACATTAATCTTCGTTGAAAGCATAGAACCGATTCCTTCCGGTTCAATACATTTATGGTTTTTATTCGCACAGATGACAACCTTACCCTCTGCCACCAATGGAAGGAGTTCTTCCGGTGTCATTCTCTCTTTTTGTGCCACCTTTTTTAATTCCTCTGTTACAATTCCCTTTCTCGCTGCCTCCATCTGTGTTGCATATGTTCTTTCCATCTCTTTTTTCCTTTCTTTTTGTAAATTTTTAAACACTATGTTCTAACGGTCCGCATCCCTTTCCGAGATTTAATCCTGCACCGATTGCTTTTTGCATATATTCTTTGGCGAGTCTTACACTCTGCTCTACGCCCATTCCCCTTGCAAGTCCTGACGCTACTGCTGAACTAAAAGTACATCCGGTTCCATGTGTATTGGTATTCTCAATCCTCTTTCCTTCTATCCAGATACATCTTCCATCCAGATACAGCAAATCATCTGCTTCTCCTGCCGCATGACCGCCCTTTAGGACAATAGCACTGTGGTATTTCTCAGAGAGCTTTTCTGCCGCTTTCTCCATTCCGCTTCTTCCCATTCCCACAACCGGAATCCCACTTAAAGCCTCTGCCTCCGGCAGATTCGGTGTAATTACCTCCGCTATGGGAAAAAGTATCTCTGTCAGACTTGTTACCGCGTCCTTTTCTAATAGTGGTGTCCCGCTGCTAGATATCATAACCGGGTCTATGACGATATGTTTTGCCTCATATTTTTTCAACTGTTCCGCTGTGGTTTCGATGAGATTCTTTTTTGCCAACATTCCGATTTTTACTGCATCGGGAAAAATATCGGAACATACACTCTCTATCTGCTCTTTCAGACATTCCGGTGTCACCTCATAGACTGCCTGCACACCGAGGGTATTCTGTGCCGTTACCGCTGTTATGGCACTCATGGCATACACGCCGTTTGCTTCTATGGTCTTAATATCTGCCTGAATTCCGGCACCGCCACTGCAATCGCTTCCGGCAATGGTTAACACTGTCTTTTTCATCGGCTTACCATCTCCAGTGTCTTTTCTTTCAGTTCTCTTGCGGCTTTTTCTATGTCTTCTTTTGCAAAAA
>JBJELL010000238.1:0-2202 GCA_051879115.1 Lachnospiraceae bacterium | reverse complement strand
CAACATAAGACACCGCCTTGTAAGAAAAAAGGCAGAGTGTTATAATAAGAACAGTGTGAAGACAGAAACAGGAGGAATGGACAAATGCAGATGGAACAGTTACAAAAAGATATGATAGCAGCGATGAAGGCAAAGGATAAACCGAGAAAAGAGGCAATTTCCTCTCTGGTATCCGCAGTGAAAAAAGCAGCCATTGATGAAGGCTGCCGCGATGATATCAAAGAAGAATTGGTAGACCGTGTCATTTTAAAAGAGTTAAAGACGGTCAAAGAACAGGTAGACACTTGTCCGGCGGAAAGAGATGATTTGAAGGCAGAGTATCAGTTCCGCTATGATGTGATTAATGAATATGCCCCTGCTTTAATGGGAGAAGAAGAAATCCGTGCATTTATTATGGAGAAATTTGCAGATATTGTGGAATCCAAAAACAAGGGCATGATTATGAAAAATGTAATGCCACAGTTAAAGGGCAAGGCAGACGGAAAACTTATCAATCAGGTTGTAGCAGATCTTTGTAAATAAAGTCAGAGGGTACAAAAGTGAAAAAACAGATTCCCATTATCATAGGACTCATAGCTGTATCTATAGTGATGATATCGGTCGCCGCCCTCTATGGAAAACGAAATCAATTTGAATACTTAGAGCATAAGGAAGATGTGATTTTTACCTTAGACGGAAAAGAATATACCTTAGGGGACATAACTTATTATATTGCAAGGCAGGAGTATCAGATTGAAAGACAGGCACAGGTTTATGACGCAAAGGATACGAATAAATACTGGTCACTTCATATCGACGGAGAATTCATAAGACTGACAGGAAAAGAGACGGCACTTCAATCGGCAGTTCATGACATGCTCTTTTGTGAGATGGCAGAGGAAGACAACATTACTTTAGATGAAGAAGAGGAACAGTATGCAAAAAACTCTGCGTCAGACCTTACTTACGATTTAACGAAGGAACAAAAAGAGCGAGCCGGCTTAAGTGACGAAGAAATCTATGAGATGACAGATAAGGCGGCACTTGCTGAAAAATATCAGGACATTTATGCAAAAGAGAATGAGCGAAATTACGGAGCCTATGACTACAATGGAAAAGGCTATGAAAAACTGTTAGAAGAACATGAACTGAAAATAGAGGAAAAACTCTGGGAAAAAGTTCCCTTTGGAAACGTAGCATTAAATCATAGATTTGAGGACTGAAAGGACGAAACATTGAAGATTGGAAGAAATGAACCCTGCTGGTGTGGCAGTGGGAAAAAATATAAAGCATGTCATCAGACATTTGATGAGAAAATAGAACGGTTTAAAAGCGAAGGACATAAGGTGCCGCCGCGAAAGATTATCAAGACCCCGAATCAGATTGCGGGAATGAAGGCGAGTGCGGCAATCAATATTGCAGTGCTTGACTATGTGGGAGAGCACATTCAGGCGGGAATGGCAACGGAAGAGATTGACCGTATGGTCTATGAACGGACTACGGCAATGGGAGGAATTCCGGCACCGCTTCACTATCAGGGATTTCCGAAAAGCGTGTGCACCTCTATCAATGACCAGGTATGTCATGGAATCCCATCTACAGAAGAAGTCTTAAAAGAGGGGGATATTGTCAATGTAGACTGTTCTACCATATTAAACGGCTATTTTTCAGATTCTTCGAGGATGTTTTGTATTGGTGAAGTTTCTAAGGAGAAGAAACGACTGGTAGAGGTTGCAAAGGAATGTATACAAAAAGGGTTAGAGCAGGTAAAACCCTGGGGATTCTTAGGCGATATGGGACAGGCAGTACATGACCACGCTTATGCCAACGGCTATACGGTGGTACGTGAAATCGGCGGTCATGGAATCGGATTGGAATTTCATGAAGAACCCTGGGTGGGCTATAATTCCAAGGCGGGAACCGAGATGCTCATGGTGCCGGGAATGGTATTTACCATCGAACCTATGGTAAATATGGGAAAAGCCGATATCTATATCGACGATGAGAACGACTGGACCGTATATACAGAGGACGGAAAACCCAGTGCCCAGTGGGAAGTGATGGTGTTAGTTACAGAGGATGGATATGAGATTCTGTCCTATTAAAAAGATGGAGAGAGAAGATGTTTGAAAGAATCGATTATACAGTAGCGAGAATTGATGGAGACTATGCATATCTGCAAAGGCTTGAGAAACCGGAAGAGGAATTAAAATGTGTGGCAAG
>JBJELL010000237.1:0-2208 GCA_051879115.1 Lachnospiraceae bacterium | reverse complement strand
TGGCGAAGACGATGAGGCATTCGATATCTGGACAAAAGAAATCGGCGTGCCTGCAGAGAAAATCACACGTTTCTACCGTGATGAGAATGGCGAATGTGACAACTTCTGGGAGCATGGTGCAGGTCCTTGCGGTCCGTGTTCTGAGATTTACTATGACCGTGGAGAGAAATATGGCTGTGGAAGCCCTGATTGTAAGGTAGGATGTGACTGTGACCGTTTCATGGAAGTCTGGAATAATGTATTTACACAGTTCAACGGCGATGGACACGGCAATTATGAGGAACTGGAAAATAAAAATATTGATACCGGTATGGGATTAGAGCGTCTTGCCGTTGTGGTACAGGATGTAGATTCCGTATTCGACATTGATACTATGAAAGCTATCCGTGACAGAATCTGTGAGTTAGCAGGCAAGACCTATCAGACCGATGCCTTAGATGATGTATCCATCCGTCTGATTACAGACCATATTCGTTCAGCAACCTTTATGATTTCAGATGGTATCATGCCTTCTAACGAAGGAAGAGGCTATGTACTGCGCCGAATCATCCGTCGTGCAGCACGTCACGGAAGACTCCTTGGCATAGAAGGAAAATTCCTTGCGAACTTAAGCCAGACGGTAATTACAGAGAGCAAGGACGGATATCCGGAATTAGAAGAAAAGAAAGACTTCATCTTAAAAGTCTTAACTCAGGAAGAAGAAAAATTCAATAAGACCATTGACCAGGGACTTAATATCTTAGAGGAAATGCAGGCAGAAATGAATGCATCAGGAAGTAAGGTATTATCTGGGGAAAATGCATTCAAATTATATGATACTTACGGATTCCCAATGGATTTAACTCAGGAAATCTTAGAGGAAAAAGGATTTACCATTGACGAAGAAGGTTTCAAAAAATGCATGGAAGAGCAGAGAGAAAAAGCTAGAAGTGCAAGAAAAGAGACCAACTATATGGGTGCAGATGCAACCGTATACGATGAGATTGATGTCAACATCACAACAGAGTTCGTTGGATATGACAGATTGACTCATGAGTCAAAGGTAACCGTACTTACAACAGAAACTGAGTTAGTAGAAGCCCTTTCCGATGGTGAGGTTGGAACTATTATCGTAGAGCAGACTCCATTCTATGCAACTATGGGTGGTCAGTGTGCAGATATTGGAATTATCGAGTCTGCAGAAGGAAAATTCCAGGTAGAAGACACGATTAACCTTCGCGGCGGAAGAGTCGGACATGTTGGTAAGATGGTAAGCGGTATGATGAAAAACGGCGATACCGTAACTTTAAAAGTAGATGAGAAGAGACGTTCTCTTACCATGAGAAACCACAGTGCAACCCATTTATTACAGAAGGCATTGAGAGAGGTATTAGGAAGCCATGTAGAACAGCACGGTTCCTATGTAGATGCTGACAGACTCCGTTTTGATTTCTCCCACTTTGCAGCAATGACAGCAGAAGAGATTGCACAGGTGGAGAACCTTGTCAATGAAAAGATTGCACAGGCACTTCCGGTAGAGACAAGAATCATGAGTCTTGATGAAGCGAAAAAGAGTGGTGCAATGGCACTCTTTGGAGAAAAATACGGTGACAGTGTCCGCGTAGTCAGCATGGGAGATTTCTCTATAGAGCTTTGCGGAGGTACTCATGTATCGAATACAAGTAATATCAGTGCATTCAAGATTGTATCGGAATCCGGTGTAGCAGCAGGTGTACGCCGTATCGAAGCATTGACTTCCGAAGGGGTATTTGGTTACTATGACAGATTAGAAGAGACCATAGAGGAAGCTGCAAAGGTTGTAAAGACCAATCCGCAGGGCTTAGTGGAAAAATTAGAGCATTTAATGGCTGAGGTAAAAGCATTACAGAGCGAAAATGAGTCCTTAAAGAGCAAGGCTGCAAAAGAAGCACTCGGCGATGTTATGGATCAGGTGGAAGAAGTAAAGGGTGTAAAACTCTTAGCGGTTCGTGCAGACGGTGTGGACATGAACGGTCTGCGTGACTTAGGAGACCAGTTAAAGGATAAATTAGGTGAGGGTGTCATTATTCTTGCATCTGAGAACGATGGAAAAGTAAACTTAGTAACAATGGCAACAGATACCGCCATGAAATCCGGTGCCCATGCAGGTAATTTAATCAAAGCAATCGCAGGCAAAGTCGGCGGTGGCGGCGGCGGACGTCCGAACATGGCACAGGCCGGCGGAAAGAA
>JBJELL010000236.1:0-2215 GCA_051879115.1 Lachnospiraceae bacterium | reverse complement strand
TACGCCGGAGTGGGATGTGCTATGGATGAGATTTTAACAATTGCCAAAAAATATGATTTAAAGGTAATTGAGGATGCGGCACAGGGAGTACATGCTTATTATAAGGGCCAGGCTCTTGGAACCCTTGGAGATTTCGGATGTTATAGTTTTCATGAGACGAAGAATTATACTATGGGAGAAGGCGGTGCACTGGTCATACGGGAGGATTCCTATAATGAGAAGGCAGAGATATTAAGGGAAAAAGGAACAAACCGCAGCAAATTTTTCCGGGGACAGATTGATAAGTATACCTGGGTGGATTCCGGTTCTTCCTACCTGCCAAGTGATATGAATGCAGCTTACTTGTGGGCACAGTTAGAGATGGCAGATGCCATAAACGAGAACAGGCTTATAACGTGGAATTACTATCAGGAGTCTTTAAAGGGATTAGCAGATGAGGGACTTATTGAACAGCCGTTTATACCGGAGTATGCAAAACATAATGCACATATGTATTATATTAAGACAAAGGATATAGAAGAAAGAAGTGCACTGATTCAATATTTGAAAGAACAGGGAGTGCAGACCGTATTCCACTATATTCCATTACATACCGCACCGGCAGGAAAGAAGTTCGGACGCTTTTGCGGAGAAGATCGTTATACGACAAAGGAAAGTGAACGACTGCTCCGTCTTCCGATGTATTATCAGCTGAAGGAAAGCGACAGAGCTTATGTAGTGAAAAAAATATATGAATTTTATCGAAAATAAAAAGGGCGTGGAGGAAGAATGGAAAAGGTAGTTATCATCGGGGCAAACAGTTTTCAGAATCCCTTGATTTTAAAAGCAAAAGAAATGGGCTATGAGACCCATGTTTTTGCATGGGCGAGCGGAGATATCGGAGAAAAGACAGCGGATGTCTTTTATCCAATCAGTATCACGGAAAAAGAGCAGATTCTTGAAATCTGCCGTAAAATCAAACCGGCAGCAGTGGTATCTATAGGATCTGATTTGGCAATGTTAGCGGTAAATTATGTGGCAGAGAAACTCGGACTTCCATGTAATGATGAAATCTGCGTAAGGAATACCACAAATAAGGCGGCTATGCGACAGTGTTTTCTAGAACATGGGATTCCTGTTCCCAAATTTGCAAAGGTAGAGTTGTCAGATGCAATAGAAAAGACAGAGGAATTTTCATATCCTCTTGTGGTAAAACCCACAGACCGTTCCGGAAGCAGAAGCGTTACGATGGTACGAAGTGTGGAAGAATTAGAAGAGGCGGTAAGACGTGCAGTAGAAGATTCTTTTGAGAATAAAGCCATTGCAGAGGAATATATCGAAGGAGAAGAGTATAGCTGTGAGGCAATATCTTATGGAGGAAAACACAGGGTACTTGCAATGACGAAGAAGTACACAACAGGAGCACCCCGCTATATTGAAACAGGACATATGGAGCCTTCGGGATTAGCACCGGAGCTAGAAGAGAAGGCAGAGAGGGAAATCGTAAGAGCATTAGAGGCATTAGGAGTTAAAAACGGTGCTTCTCATTCAGAGTTTCGTATCGATAAGAATGGAAAGATAGGAATTATCGAGATTGGAGCTAGAATGGGTGGAGATTGTATCGGTTCTCATTTGGTAGAGATATCAACCGGATATGATTTTGTCCGCATGGTTCTTGAGGTTGGGTTAGGAAAAGAGCCGGATTTTACAAAAATCAGGGAACCTAAGATTGCAGCCATCCGTTTTTTAATGAATGAAGCAGATATCGAGAGAATGGAGAAGATAAAAGAAACCTATGGTAAAAATATCTGCTATATCAGTGAAATTGAAACAGGGCGTCATCCGGTTATTGACAGTTCAAGCAGATATGGATACTATATTCTGGCATTGGATGATGAGAAGCAGGCAAAGGAAATATTAGAATATGACAAAGCGTGAGAAATTAAAGCAGATTGCTATATTACAGGGAATCATATTAATCTATACACTTTCCACTGTGGCAGCGAAGTTTGCCTCCGGTTATCCATTTCTTTCAAAGGAATTCTGTCTGTTCTATGGAGTGGAAATTTTGATTCTGGGCATTTATGCAATTTTATGGCAGCAGATTATTAAGAGATTTGACATCTCCATTGCCTATGCAAATAAGGCAGCGGGAATCTTTTGGTCTATTGTATGGGCAATTCTGTTTTTTAAAGAAGAGATTACCTGGAAAAATGTACTTGGAATTGTAGTAGTG
>JBJELL010000235.1:0-9438 GCA_051879115.1 Lachnospiraceae bacterium | reverse complement strand
AAGCTCCTTTACTGCCTTGTGCAGGGAAGCAAATACCAGCAAATCCAGCTGTTCCTCGGATATCTTTATCACAGCTTCCTTATCTCTTTCTTCCACAGGCAGCGGATTGTGTCTGCAACGGTAATAATAAAGCCTCGCATCACCTTTATCCGTATGAACAATGGATGATTCCCTTGAAAAATCACCACCACACACAGGACACTTTAAAATGCCCTTATACTTGTCTGCCGTCAGTGGCAAATCCTCTCTTGCGGTAAAGGTTTTATTTTCCTTTTTCATATCCACCACACTGCGAACCTCATAAAAAAGCTCCTTAGATATAATGGCTTCGTGTGCATACTCGTGAATTATCCAGTCTTCCTTTGAAACCTTCTGCCTTTCCATCCCCTGATACAGACACCTTTTTGTCTTTCCCTGCTGAAGCGTACCGATATAAACTTCATTGGAAAGAATCTGGGAAATGGTACCGTTCTTCCATTCACTAAGGGGCTCCCCTTCGGTGATATAGGCAAGCTGTGTCTGCTTATAGCCTTCCGGTATTCTTACTCCTGCCTGTGTCAGCTCCCTTGCAATGGCACGATGGCTCATACCCTCCTTTGCCATTGCAAAAATCCTTCTTACAATCTCAGCCGCAGGCTCATCTATCACAAGCTTATGCCCCTCATCCGTTTTCACGCTGCTGTAACCATAAGGTGCATGACCAAGCACACTACCTCTTTCCATACAGCTTTGAAATGCAGAAGTGATACGCTTGGATACATCCTTTGCGTACATATCATTCACAAGGTTCATAAGGGAAATCCCAAGTCCCTTATTACCATTACAATCCTCTACCGTGTCAAAATGGTCGTTTACGGAAATAAACCTCACTCCCAAGAAGGGCAGTATAGTTTCTATATAATTGCCTGTTTCCAGATAATCACGTCCAAATCGGGACAAATCCTTTACAATAATGCAGTCAATCTTTCCTGCCCTTACATCATCCATCATTCGCATAAAATCTGCTCTTGTAAAAGTAGTTCCCGACACACCTCTGTCATAATACTTCTGATAATGGGCAAGCTCCGGTCTGTCCTTGATGAAATTCTCCATAATCAGAAACTGGCTCTCTATGGAATCACTCTTCCTGCCCTCCTTCTCCACTGACAGTCTGGCATATAGTGCCACATGATACTGTTTACCCGTTGCAGTGTATGTTACAGAATTATCCGCATCAGAGGATGAAGCTCTGTTCGCAAGTGCATTAAATCTTCCTTCTTTCCTTGCCATCCTAGGACACCTCCCTCATAGGTAAGCCGGAAGCAGTCACAACTGCTCCAACTGATTCTGCTTCCAGTTCATCCTTTACAAGTTCAACAGCCTTTGCCATCTCATTACGGTACTTAAATACAATCTTTACCGTCTTATCCTCATACACTAAAATCTTGTCAATCAGGGAAACTAAAAGCATTCTGTCCAGCTTTTCTATTTCCATATTTTCACGAAACTCCTCAAGCCACTGACCTGCGGCAATTCCATTCTCATAGATGGATTTTACGGTATTCTCCTGCACCTTTATCGCCTGTGCAACCTCTGCAAGCTTGTTACTGTAAATCTCCCTGTACTGATTAAACTGCTCCTGTGTGATGAGCTTTTCCTGCAAATCTGCATAAAGGGAAGATTTCATGGCGCTGTATTCCTGCTCCTTTTCCCTAAGCTGTGCAATCTCCTTATCCCTGTTCAATGCCTCCTCAAAGTTTACCTGCTTCTCATCAAGGATGGCTAACAGCTTCTTTGTATCCGTAAGCTGCTTCACATACTTTCTGACCTCTCCTAAAACAATCTCATTCAGCACATCCACCTTGATACTGTGTCTGCTACATTCCTTTCCACGATTATAGCCGGAGCAGATATAGTATTCATTCACGGTATCCTTATAAGAAACCTTCCTGCTTACCATTCCCCTGCCGCAGTCACCACAGAAAAGAAGTCCGGCATAAAGCTTCGGCTCTGCCTTGCTTTCCTTTGCTCTTGTGTCACGCTTCAAAAGCTCCTGCACCGCCTTAAAATCCGCTTCCGTAATAATAGGTTCATGATTATTCTCCACCCGAATCCACTGAGATTTTGGCTTTTCTATGGTCTTTTTCACCTTATAGCTTACCTTTTCACGCTTCCCCTGCTCCAGAACACCGATATAAATCTCGTTAGAAAGGATGCGTAAAACTGCCTTGGGTGTCCACTTTGCCTCCGGATTTCTTTGAAAGCTGGTCTTAAACTTTTCCCCATGAACTTTTTTATACTCCGCCGGAGACAAAGTTCCTCTTTCATTCAGCTTTGCCGCAATGGAATTGGCACTAAGTCCCATCAGCTTCCATGCAAAAATATCCTGAACCACCCTAGCCGCTTCCTCGTCAGGAACAATCTTATTTTTGTCCTGCTCGTCCTTCTTATAGCCATAGCAGACAAAGGCTCCGATATACTCCCCATTCATTCTCTTTGCCTGCTGGTTACTGCGGGATTTGATGGAAATATCCCTGCAATAGCTTTCGTTCACAAAGTTTTTGACGGGTACAATCATATACCTGTCACTGCTGTTTGCCGTAAGACTGTCATAATTATCGTTTATAGCAATAAACCTGACATTCTTCTGCGGAAAATACTTCTGGATATAATTACCTGCACCGATGGATTCTCGCCCAAGTCTGGATAAATCCTTGACGATGATACAGTCAATCTCTCCGCTTTCCACCATGGAAATCATTTCCTGAAAGGCTGGTCTTTCATAATCCGTACCGGAAAAACCGTCATCACAGACCTCCCTCACAAGCTCTACATCCGGAAGCCCACGTACAAAGCTTTCTATCATCATACGCTGGCTTTTGATACTGTTACTTTCATCCGTAGCTCCACGCTTATCCTCATCTTCCCTTGAAAGGCGAAGATAGGCACAGGCACGGTATATTCTGTCATTCATAATGTTCTCCTTTCCCGGTGGCAGAGTCTGCCACCGCATCAAAATCTCTAGTATTTCAGCAAAGCGACTCGGTCAATATAGGCTGACAACAAATCCGTAATACTCTCTCCCGTATCCGAAAATGTGCTGATTACCTTGTATTCCCCATACTTGGTGGTATGAATATCCCCGGCAAGCTCACAACCTACAGTTTCCTCTATCTCTTCACTGACAGCTTTTTGTTCTATCAGTTCGTTCATTATATCTACTTCCTCCGTATTCACATAAATTATGGAAACGCACTTCGACAAAGTGAATTTCCACTAGAAATGCACCTCAATTCCGCTTCGCTTCATTTCGGTCGTGACATTCGTCACATACTGACAAAAACATCTGTGTCTGTCTGTGCAAGCACAACAGCCAATCTGTTTTTATCAGTGCATTTCTCATTGTTAACACGCAAAGAAAGACCGCCTCCATGGCATCAGAGTCTTCCTGCGTACACAGTCCAAACAGATACATGGTATCTGCTTCTTTTACTCTGTCTGCCATGAAAAGCGGTCACTTAATTAAATGTGCATCTCTATTATTCTCCTGCACTCTCTATTGCTTTTTCATTCAAACATATTCAGTTTATACGGTCGCAAATCCGACATTCGGCTGGCTAGGCTCCCTGTCGGCACCGGCAATCCGGCATTATCAGTTACGGTAATCTTTTTTATAGTGGAAGATACAACCACTGCAACCTGTGAGTCAGAGTATACATCAAAATCTCCCGACTGGCAAGCGAACATTAAATAAAATTTGCTCGAACCTGTTCCTTCCGTCAGTTTAGGCGATAACGCACCTCCCCGGTCCGTCTGGCTGTGCCTTGATTCTAAGATATAACTCCTTCTCACTCAAACCAAATTAAGAGTAAAAGCTTCGATTCCTCATGTTCCGTAAGGTAAAAGGCAAAGTTTCCCCAGGGACTTGTTTTGCATCTTACCTTACGAAACATTTGTGAAAAAGGAAGTTTGCTGTTCTCACCTTATGAAGAATGTTACCGTTTCAGGTAACCTTGCAGCCACTGCTTCTTTTTTATCATCCACAGCCTGCATGGGCCTCTTCTGCTCAAGATCCTCTCCCACCCTTTACGGAAGTGTCTGTTCTTCGCTCGTCCGTTACCGGAGTCCTGGCGTAAGTCTGTTGTTCTTCATAAGCAGCTATTCAGTTTGTTTAACGATAATCTCTACTCTGATTATCCGTTTTCGCTTTTGATTATAGTTGACATTTTCTATAAAATCAACTATTATTCTTATAAATCGTATTGATAATCGCTATTTTATGTTTAACACTTTAACGATTTTCGCTATAAAATGCGATACTATGTTTAACAAAGAAAGGCTGATATTATGGGCACTTACGAGAATTTTGAATCCATCAAGGATTTATTAGGATATGGAAAATTCACTACGGAAGAGATTATAGAAAGAGGACTTATATCAGAGAAATATATTTCTGAGATTGAAAGAAGAATGGAGGAAGCAGCACACCTGCTCTGTCATTTCCCTATTGGATATACTTATGACAAAAACAAGACCTCCCACTACCGGATTGCACTGAGCGAACAATTCCAGATATTAAAGGAATATCCTGCCGGTACAAGCATTCTTGATTTTATTGCATTGGATACAGAAGAGATTGTTTCTTACCTGAAAAATATGTATACTAACATCCATTCCTTAATTTTAGAAAAAGCAGATACACCGGATAAAGATGGATTCCACCTTCATATTTCAGATATTACAAAGAATGCAGTAGCTTCGACACTTAATGTGCTTCACAAAGACAATTTCTTTCTGTTTCTCATTAACTGCTGTTTCTTACAGTATGTAACAGAGGTTTTTATCTATAACTTTTATCCTTTTATCGCCCTTAAGCATTATAAAAAAATCCTGGGAGACGCTTTTTATTATGATGAAAGTACAGATTATCTCAAAGCAGACATGAAAGACAACGAAGACAGACTCTATGATATTAATAAATTTATTGACTATGGTATCCGTATGACTACCAAATTCATTGATTATCAGAAGGATTTATTAACTGCTGATTTTGATATGCTTATGATGAAGGATAAGCTCTTTGCAGAATATGACACCTTGCAATACCTCTACCTTATGGAGTCAAAGGACAATATGCGTGACACCTACACCAGCACCAGCTTCAACACCCATCTGATGCCGGTAGGCTTACACAAGTTTAATCATCTGGACGTTGTAAACAGAATCATAGATGAAAATATGGCTGTCCGTGAGGTTTGTGACATGAACTCCGTACAGGACTGGTTCCGCTATGAATTTATGTATCTTGCAAAGGGAAATGTTCTTTATAAGCAATGTAAAAACTGCGGCAGATTCTTCATCCCTTCCGGCAGGTCTGACAGCGAGTATTGTGAACGAATTGATACTGCCAGTGGCAAGACCTGCAAAGAAGTAGGTGCCATCAACACCTTTGTAAAGAAGCATGAAAATGATGAAATCCATCAGGCGTACACAAAAGCATACCGCCGGATGGACTCCAGAAAACGTACTATGTATATTTCCAAGAAGGAATTTACTGAATGGAGCAAAACTGCCCGTGAAAAGCGTAAACTCTGCGAAGATGGGCAGATTAGCCTTGAAGAATTTCAAGCATGGCTTGACGAGAGCAAGTGCCGATAAGCCCTTGCTCTCACTCCTTTATGTATAGTATGAATGACTATTCTTTCTAATCCAGCAAATCAATTTTTTCTAAAAGATAAGTCAATACAGTTTTCTCATCTACAACGATTTTTGCCTGACATGCCATTCCGTTCATAAGCGTAGCCTCCTCACCGTCCTTTCCATGTAAAGTCATGTTCTCACAACTTACTCTCACCAGATAATAGGCGTATCCTGTACTTTGATTAATAGAAATGTCTTTCGCTATGTTTTCTACCGTCCCGTCAAAGTATCCATATTCACTGGATGGATAGGCAGCAATTTCAAACTTTACTTCCTGTCCTTCTTTAATTTTTGCTATATCTGTATTTTCTACATAGATTTCTGCATAATACTTTGATTCTGCTTCTGGATATATCGTTCCAATAGAAGTTCCCTCTTGTACGAAGCTTCCTGTTTTTAATTCCTGTGAGGTATAAAAATATCCAGACACATTTGCTTTTATAATGCAGTTATCATTCTGAATATCATAGCTTTTTAAATAAGTTTCACATTCCTCCACCCTATCTTCATAGGTAAGAATTTCTGCTGCTATATTTCCTTTCTCAGTAAGGATTGCGACTGTTTCTTTTGCCTCATTATCTACGCCATTTACAGCATCCAACTGTAAGTTTGCGGATGTAAGATTTGATTCTAGTGATAGTATGGTATCATTGTATCCCGAAATTTGCTGTTCAATGGTTGCAATCTGCTGCAGTTCCAGATTCATCAATGCCTGTTTTTTTTCTGTTTGTAATAAATCACGTGCAGTTATAAGCGCATCTCTCTGTTCTTTTAATGCTTGCGTATCAACAGTCATAGTATTTGTTGTTACAGCCTCTGTTATAGTTCCATCCGTCACATCATTACCACTTACCGATTCGTCTTCTGTTGCAGGTTCTTCTTCTTTTGAAACTGCATCTTCTACCTTTTTTATCTGCTCTTCGTATTCATCAATCTGTCTTTGATACTCATTTATCTGATTGTCGTATTGCAGGGATGTATAATTATAGGATGCAAGGTAACTACTTACCATGCTGTAATAGATACCTTCGCTTGAATCAAAAGTATTGTTTCTGGCGATAATACACTGTTTTACAGCATTAAGATTTCCTATCTTTTCATTATATTTTGCGATGGTAGCAGATATGGAATTTACATTACCCTGGTATAGCGCAATCTGTCCTGCGGTATCACTCTCGCTTAATTTTACATTTGCAAATAATAAATCCCTTCTGTCTATGAATTCCTCGTAATAAGAATTATCTGATAATGCTTCCAGTTCTGTTTTATCTCCATCGAGACTTTTTTCATATGCCGATAAAATTTCAAGTCGCTCGTTTGCAACTTCTAATTCGTTCTGGTAACGAAGAATGGTATCAGATAACTCATCTATGGTTAGAATATAAAGGATGTCGCCTTCATTTACATACTGTCCACTTTCTATACAGGTTTCCTTTACACTACCTGTAACACCGCTGCTGATTTCATACACAGCGTTACTGCCTTTAAATATTCCGTTGCTTTTTACTACTATGTCTATTTTAAAGAAAGCCATCCACAAAACAGCAACGACCAGTATTGTTAAAATAAGATATATGGTATATATCAAAAAACGGTTAGGTTTTGATTCATAGACCTCTGTGCTGTCGCTCATATCCTTCATATCTATAATTATTGGTTTCACACAACATCACCGCCTTCCATTACGGTATTTTCTTCCAAAGATTGCTGTTTTACAAGATATGCATATCTGCCACCAAAGGCAATCAGCTCCTTATGTGTGCCATGCTCCACAATCTTTCCCTTATCCATCACATAAATCCTGTCACAATTCTTTATGGTACTTAATCGATGCGCAATAAATATAGTAGTCATATCCTTGGCAAACTCATGGATGTTCCTGTCAAGCGCACGTTCTGTAACGGCATCCAGATTGCTAGTTGCTTCATCCAGTATCAAAATGTCTGGTTTTTTAAGCATTGCCCTCGCAATAGCAAGGCGCTGTCTCTGTCCTCCGGAAAGGTTGGTTCCGTTTTCTTCCAGTCTTGTATCGTAGCGAAGAGGAAGTTCATTGATAAAGTCGTGTGCCTGTGCCATCTTAGAGGCTTCTATAATATCATCCATAGTTGCCCCATCCAGTCCTAATGTTAAATTTTCAAAAATTGAACCACCGAACAAAAAGGTTTCCTGCGGAATGTATGCAATTCTTTCTCTTAAGGTTTCCAGCTGGATGTCTTCGATATTATTACCGTTGATTAAAATATCACCAGTTTCGGGTGTATAGAGGTGAAGCAGCAGTTTGGATAACGTCGTTTTACCGGAACCACTTTCCCCTACAAATGCTATTTTTTGTCCTTTTCCGATTTTTAGATTAATATTTTCAAGGACAAGCTTTCGTGTCCCATATCGGAAATTTAGATTTTTAATCTCAATATCGCCTGCCAGACTTGCAGGTGCAAGTTTACGATATTCTGCCTCTGTTTTTTCTGCCTCTAAGTCAAGAATTTCTCCTAATCTGTCTGCCGCAACCACAGCAGTCTGCATCTGGGGTTGCAAATTAATCAGATTCTTTAGCGGATCAAGGAAATACGCAAGTAAAGAATTAAAGGTAATGAGCGAACCAATCGTCATTTCACCATTAATAACACTTACTCCGCCTACCCAAAGAATTACAACTCCACCTACAAGCTCCACAAATGTCTTTAAGGATAACTGCAAATTACTAACCCATGATAAATCAAATGCACTGCGAAGCAGACGCACAAACTTAATCTCTGTTTCCCTGTTCGCCTTTCTCTCCGCATTATAAGCTTTTACTGTCTGAATACCATTTAAAGATTCCACCATATAGGAAGTAAGTTGGGCATTATCCTCCATCTGCTTACGGTTTAACTTTTCATACCACTTGTGAAAGCACACTACAATAATTGCATACAATACAACAATTATTACGGTAATTCCAAACAGTTTTGCATTCTGCATATACAGAATAATTGCGCCTGCAACTGCCATAATGGTATCAATCATAATAGTAAGCGTTGCTCCGGATATAGCATCGCGCACTTTTCCTGCATCATTGAACCTTGAAATAATTTCTCCGACCTTTCTGGTACCAAAGAAATTCATAGGCAATTCAATAACATGACGATAGTAGCCAAGAAGCAGCGCGATATCCAGCTTTTGACTTAAATACAGTAATAAATGCGACCGGAATGCATTCAGGATAACCTTAAATACATTTAAAAAAATAACTCCTATCGAGAGCGTCATTAATGTTTTTCTCAAACCATCCGGTAAAATGCTATCAATTAATTCCTTAAAATAGAAAGCTCCCAAAATTCCAAGAATCGTATATACTAGAGATGCTACAAAGATATGCAACAGCAGCTTTTTCTGTGGCAAAAGTAAATGAAAAAAGCGACTAAACAAACCTTTTGTTTCATCGCCCTTCTTAAATGTTTCATTCTTAACAAGCAGAATTAAAACACCGCTCCACTGATATTTCGGTGGTTTACCTTCCTCATGGACCTCTCCAAAAAACTCTTCCGGTGTAAGCTTTACAATGCCAACTCCCGAGTCAGCTATAATCACCTGTTTTTTTGTAATTTTATGTATTACCACATAGTGCAACAACTGTCCATCGACTATAACATGGGCAATACAAGGCAATGGAAACTCAGAAAAGAATACCTCCTTATTCCCTTTTACTCCCTTTGCACTAAAACCAAGTTGCTCTGCTGCTTTAATTACACCATACGCATTAGTTCCCTGTTTATCTGT
>JBJELL010000234.1:0-2225 GCA_051879115.1 Lachnospiraceae bacterium | reverse complement strand
TTCTATCTTATCTCCACTTACATGATAATCAATGATTTCATCACTGTCAATCTTGCGGAACTGAATCAATCCCTTACCACTTACTACTACAAACTTCTCATTCTTCGTATGATGCCAGTGCTCTCCCTTTGTGATTCCCGGCTTAGAAATATTTACCGAGAACTGTCCTCTGTCAGAAGTACGCAGAATTTCCGTAAAACTTCCTCTCTCATCTATATTCATTTTCAATGGATAGCTGAACCGGTCTGTTGGAAGATAGCTTAAATAAGTTGCATAAAGCTTCTTTGTAAAGCCGCCTTCTGTCATATCCGGTACGCTTCTGTCTTCTCTGCTGTTCTTAAAAGAATAAATCAAATCTACAATCTCGCCAAGTGTAATCGTATGAACTATCGGTACTTCACAATATCCTGCTGCATTTATATTCGCCTGCCCGGTTAAGGCATGAATCAGTTCTGTTACCACATCATCAATATATACCAAATTCATTACTACACTTGGGTCATTTACCTGAATTGGCAGGTCATGGGCTATATTATTGCAAAAGGTTGCTACTGCTGAATTGTAATTTGGACGACACCACTTTCCAAAGACATTTGGAAAACGATATACATAGACCTTTGCTCCTACTTCTTTTCCATATGCAAAAATCAAATCCTCTCCTGCTTTTTTACTCTGTCCATATGGGTTGTCCAACTCTGCCTGAATAGAAGATGAAATCATGATAGGGCAGTTATTCTTATGCTTCTTTAGTGTTTCTAGCAATGTAGAGGCAAATCCAAAATTTCCTTCCATAAACTCACTCTGTTCTTTCGGACGATTCACTCCTGCTAAGTTAAATACAAAATCGCAATCAGAACAGTATGCGTCTAATAATGCCTCATTGGAATCCACATCATATTCATAAATTGTAATATCATCTGTTATTCCAAAGGATTTATCCTTTCCTGTGCGAATGTTATTTAAGGTTGCTATTAAATTTTTTCCAATGAAGCCTTTCGCTCCGGTTACTAAAATCTTCATACTACTTATTCTCCCATGCTTCTAATTCTTCTCTAATATAAGACAACTCTAATAATTTTTCTTTTACCTGTTCCACATTTAATAACTCTGTATTACTAGAATTAAATTCAGACAATTTTGTACGCTCTACATTACCATTCTTGAAATAATTATCATAATTCAAATCACGTTTATCACATGGTACACGATAGAAGTCTCCCATATCAATGGCATTTGCACATTCTTCGTTGGTAAGAAGTGTCTCGTACATTTTCTCTCCATGACGAATACCAATGACTTTGATTTCATGTCCGGGATCAAATAATTCCACTACTGCCTGTGCTAATACTTCAATCGTACATGCCGGTGCTTTCTGTACCATAATATCTCCTGAGTCTGCATTCTGAAATGCAAAAACCACAAGTTCTACTGCTTCCTCCAGACTCATGATAAATCTAGTCATACTTGGCTCTGTTACTGTCATTGGTTTCCCCTGTCTAATCTGTTCGATAAAGAGTGGGATTACAGAACCTCTCGAACACATAACATTGCCATAGCGGGTACAGCAAATGCTTGTCTTATCCGGAGATACTGTTCTAGACTTTGCAACAATTACTTTTTCCATCATCGCCTTGGATGTTCCCATGGCATTTACCGGATAAGCAGCCTTATCCGTTGATAAACAGATAACTTTTTTTACACCGGCTTCAATGGCTGCGGTCAATACATTATCTGTTCCTATAACATTTGTTTTTACTGCCTCTAAAGGAAAGAACTCACAGGATGGCACCTGTTTTAATGCTGCTGCATGAAAAATATAATCTACTCCATGCATAGCATTTTTTACACTCTGCAAGTCACGTACATCTCCGATATAAAATCTGATCTTGTCAAACTGCTCCGGATATCTGGACTGATATTCATGGCGCATATCATCCTGCTTCTTCTCATCTCTAGAAAAGATTCGGATTTCCTTGATATCCGTGTCTAAAAAACGATTTAATACTGCATTTCCAAATGAACCAGTTCCTCCGGTGATTAATAAAGTCTTCTCTCTAAACATAATTCCCCCTCCTATGTATTTATAATCTTTTATCATATAACTTACCTCATATACCATAGTGACAGTATATATTACAATAGAACTCCCTGTAAAGTCAATGTAGTAATTCTATAGCATTCTTCTAATTCTAATGTACTTCCTATATTTAGTGCTATTTTCCAAT
>JBJELL010000233.1:0-2225 GCA_051879115.1 Lachnospiraceae bacterium | reverse complement strand
CTTATCCATAGACTCCACAATCATTTCTACACCGTCCTCTGTCACGATACTCTCCCCCTCTTTTGGGAAATGATCTAAGAGTCCAATGACATAGCCGCCGATGGAATCATAGTCTTTCGACTCGAACTTCAACCCCAGTTCTTCACACAAATCCTCTAAATTCTGTGAACCGAGTATCTCATACTCTCTATCACCAAGCCATACAACCGGATCTTCTTCGTCGGTATCATACTCATCTCTGATTTCTCCCACAATTTCTTCTAACAAATCCTCTAAAGTAATCAGACCTGCCGTAGCACCGTACTCATCTAATACAATCGCTACACTGATAGAAGAACTTCTCATGTCCATAAAGAGGTCTGCGGTATTTTTATGTTCATAGGTGTAATACGGTTTTCTTAGGATATCCCGCACGCGGAATCCCTCTTTATCATCATACAACAGCAAATCCTTCATATTGATAATACCAATCACGTTGTCTGTGGTATCTTCATAGACCGGAAGCCTTGTGAACTTATCCTCGCGGAAAATTTCAATCAGTTCCTCGTAGGTACTCTCCACAGATGCAAACGTCATATCAATTCTTGGCACCATAACCTCTTTTGCCTGTGCATCGCCAAAATCAAAGAGATTATTAATCATCTCTTTTTCTTCTGTCTCAATAACCCCGGTTTCATGGGATACATCCACAATCGTGCGAAGTTCTTCCTCTGTCATGGCATTGTGGTCTCCATTCGGGTCAATGCGCAGTATTTTTAAAAAGAGCATTGCTATCTGATTTACGGCAAAAATAACCGGTGTCAGAATCTTCATAAGCACATCAATCGTTCTGGCATATGCTAATGAAATCGAGTCTGCATGAATGGTTGCAATCGTCTTTGGCGAAATCTCTCCAAATACAAGAATCAACAGGGTCAGAATTCCGGTTGCTATTCCGGCACCCTTACTTCCTAATAAATCAATCGCCAATGTGGTTGCAATGGAAGAAGCTGAGATATTGACAATGTTATTACCTATCAGGATGGCACTGAGCATCTTGCCGGAATTATCCGTTATCCTTAATACAGTCCGTGCCCTTGCATCTCCTTCTTCGCTTAATTTTCTCATCCGTATTTTGTTTACAGTTGTAAGTGCCGTCTCCGCTGATGAAAAGAACGCGGATAACATAAGTAATATTACCAGACTTATCAGCTGTATCGCCTCGCCTGAATCCAAAAAATCACTCTCCTTTACTTATGCTATAATATAACGTATCTTCCTGTAAAAGGCAATTCATTTTTAGGACTTTCACAGCAATTTCACGTGTTTTTTTCTCGAATTTTTCTTCTATTCCATAGTTTGACCCGCTTAGAAGTCTTTTTTGATAGAAAAATCCTTTCTTTTTCTCATAATACTGTTCAAAACGAAGATTATAGGGAATCATCCCGCTCTCCTCTTCTTTTAGCCGGAATACATTTTTGCACAATTTTTCACCATCTGTAAAACTCGCTGGGTTACCGTTGATAAGATAAAAGACCCTTCCATTTATTTTATAGTGTTTTTTCAAATATGATGCTATTACCGCTTCATCCTGTGGAAAATTAATGATAACAAGCTCTGCTGTCTGAAACAGTTTCTCTACCGTGGTATCCATGTGATTTCCGCAGTCCCATAAAATGTATGCTTTCTCCTTTTTTTCTATCCACCCCCTTCTATCATATGCTTTTTTATAATCGTGGAAAGTATGTACCCTTAGCTTATACCGGATACGAAGAGTATTTGCCAATATACTCATATTTTGAGCTGTCCTTCCGTCCTTTGACGGACTCCAGAATACGATATTCAACCAATGACCTCCCTTGCCATCGGTGATATATGGACTAAAGATAAGAATATCATTATAATACCCCATTCTTTTTCCCATGTAAACCCTGTTACTTTGCAGTTTCCCAACTACAAGTAACTGTTCAGCGATATCCCATAATATAGGTTATCGCACTCATTATGTGATGTTGCTGATAGAATAGGTTATCGGAAGATAAAATTCATTTTGAATTTATCATGGATTTTTTGGATAATCCATCTTCCGATAACCTATTCTATTAGCAGCACATAATTCGTGTGACAGCTCCATGTTACAGGCTATGGTTGAATAGATACTGATGTTTGTAGAAAAACTTTAAGACTATCTTTGGTTTATTTTTCATACAACTCATGTTATAATGAACAAAATGACAGAAAAGGCG
>JBJELL010000232.1:0-2236 GCA_051879115.1 Lachnospiraceae bacterium | reverse complement strand
CCATGTTCAGGCTATAGCTGAACTGTTGCTTTAAATTTAATAAAATCAAAAAAAACTCTTTAAAAACCGTCCGACTTTGTATATAATAAGAACAAATATGGAAAAATGTGTATCATAGGCTTTTTATTCTGTTTTAAAAAGCTTTTCACTATAGACAGACACGATAAATCCAATTTGTTATATAGAGAGGATAGGTAAGAAAGGAGAAACGTTGCAATGGTTTCAACAGATATTGGAATTGATTTAGGTACAGCGAGTATCTTAGTATATATTAAAGGAAAGGGTGTTGTATTAAAAGAGCCTTCCGTGGTAGCTTTTGACCGTGACACCAATAAGATAAAAGCTATCGGCGAAGAAGCAAGACTTATGCTTGGAAGAACACCTGGTAATATCGTAGCAGTTCGTCCGCTGCGTCAGGGTGTTATCTCCGATTATACTGTAACAGAAAAAATGATTAAGCATTTCATCCAGAAGGCAATGGGGAAAAAGAGTTTCCGTAAGCCGAGAATTTCTGTCTGTGTACCAAGTGGTGTAACAGAGGTGGAAAAGAAAGCAGTAGAAGATGCAACTTATCAGGCAGGAGCCAGAGAAGTATCTATTATAGAAGAACCGATTGCAGCAGCAATCGGAGCAGGAATTGACATTGCAAGACCTTGTGGAAATATGATTGTAGATATCGGAGGAGGTACTTCTGATATTGCGGTCATTTCCTTAGGAGGTTCTGTTGTGAGCACTTCCATTAAAATTGCAGGGGATGATTTCGACGAGGCAATCGTCCGTTATATGAGAAAGAAACACAATCTTTTGATTGGTGAGAGAACTGCAGAAGATATTAAGATTAAGATAGGAACCTGTTTCCCGTTAGCACAGCCGGAGACTATGGATGTGCGCGGAAGAAACCTTGTGACAGGACTTCCTAAGACTGTACAGGTAAGTTCTGAAGAGACAGAGGAAGCATTAAGAGAAGCAACACTTCAGATTGTAGAAGCAGTTCACAGTGTACTTGAGAAGACCCCACCGGAGTTGGCAGCAGACGTTGCGGATCGTGGAATTGTTTTAACGGGAGGCGGCGCACTCTTAAGAGGATTAGAAGAGTTGATTGAAGACCGTACAGGCATCAATACGATGACGGCAGAAGAGCCGATGACCTGCGTGGCAATCGGAACAGGAAAATATGTGGAATTTTTATCAGGAAACCACGAAGATCCTAAATAAAGCGGCAGGAAAAGCCGATATAAATATACATGGATGAATAGAACAAAGCACAGGAAGTGTATAAGTGATGACATCGTATTTTACGGTGTCATTGCCCTTATCTGAAAGGAGATTATACATGGTAAAAGGACTCTATACGGCATATACGGGAATGCTCAATGAGCAAAACCGCATGGATATTATGACAAACAACTTAGCGAATGCCGATACGAATGGTTACAAAAAAGAGGGAAGTACCTCTCAGACTTTCGCAGATACCTATGCGATTAAGATTAAAGATACCTCAGCCTATAACATTCCAAGAACCCTTGGAGAAGTCAGCCTGGGAGTACATATCGGAGAGACCTATAGAGATTATTCGCAGGGGTCATTCAAGGTGACGGACAATCCATATGATTTGGCGATTGGCGGAAACGGTTTTTTTGCAGTATCTTTTACGAATAAGCAGGGAGAGACTTCCATTAAATATACGAGAGACGGAGCTTTTACTGTGGATAAAGACGGATATCTGATGACAAAAGACGGAGACTACGTCTTGAATCAGAATGGTGCTGCGAATGGGAATCCGGCAGCGGCAAATTATATCCAAATCGATCCGAAACAGAAGTTTACCATTGACGAGGAGGGATATATCTGGCAGAACCGTACCGTAGTGGGACAGGTAGGAGTTGTGGATTTTGCAGACTATAACTATCTGGAAAAATACGGTGAGAACCTGTATCAGACCGTAGACGGAGCACAGATAATAGCCGCAGACGGAACCGTTGAACAGGGAGTTTTAGAGGCTTCTAATGTCAATGTAGTATCGGAAATGGTTGAGATGATTACGATAACAAGAGCATATGAGTCTAATCAGAAGATTATACAGACCGTAGATTCCATGTTAGATAAAGCAGTAAATCAAGTTGGTAAGGTATAGGAAAGAGGTGCTTTAAAATGATGAGATCCCTTTGGAGTGCAGCTTCAGGAATGATTGCACAGCAGACAAATGTAGATACAATTTCAAATAATATTGCAAATG
>JBJELL010000231.1:0-2239 GCA_051879115.1 Lachnospiraceae bacterium | reverse complement strand
TGTCATAGGCGACCTCCTTTTTCTGTCGTATATCTATCTGCACACTGCTTATGTGCTTTTCTCTAAACGCATTATAACATCTTACCTGTTTTTTATTCAACGCTTTATATATTTAGGATTTCATACTTGCATCTTTTTCCATCCTGTGCTACACTACCTACTGTTCAAAACTACATAAGACAGTTCGTGACCATCCTGTCTATAAACAAAACTAGGGATTTTGAGGAAAATTCTTGGATTTTCCTTTTATTATGCTTTTGATGGACACAATTTTTGTGTCCTTTTTTATTATAAAAATCCCGGAAAGGAACCTATGATACGTTATTCTGTGATTACACAAAAAAATCCCCGTGAAATCGTCATGCTTCGGGGAAACGGATGCAAATGGAGACGGTGCCGCTTCTGTGATTACCATCTCGACTACAGCAAAGATACAGAGTCAAATTATGAATTGAACAAAGAACAGCTTGCAAAAGTGACCGGACTCTACCACAAGTTAGAAATCATCAATTCGGGCAGTTTTACAGACCTTGATGAAAAGACTCTTACCCTGATTGAGCAGATTTGTCTTGAAAAAGAAATTTCAGAGCTGCATTTTGAATGTCACTGGATGCACCGGGAAGAAGTTCCTACATTCCGGGAACGCTTCCAAAGACTGGGAATTACATTGAAATTAAAAATTGGTGTAGAAACCTTCGACTCTCTCTTTCGAGAGAGTTATCTGGATAAGGGAATTACTACCGATGACCCTGATGAAATTGCATCTTATTTTGATGAGGTCTGCTTACTATTCGGTCTTCCGGGACAGAGTGTCTCTTCTATGAGAAATGATATCGAAACAGGACTTCGCTATTTTGAGCGTGTCTGTGTCAATATTATGACACAAAATCAGATGCCGATACAACCGGATGACCGGGTCATTGCACTTTTTAAAACAGAAATCTATCCCGATTATGTACAAAATGACCGGGTGGATATTCTTATGGAAAATACAGATTTTGGAGTAGGAGGAAACGAAGGATGATAAATGAGATTTTATTAATTTTATCGTTATTTATTACTTTTTTTGCAGTTTTAATTTCTTTTTTTATTTTTAAAGAAGATGGACTTTTTTTATGGACGATTGTTGCTACCATTGCAGCCAATATTGAAGTATTAATCGTAGTCGATGCCTTTGGCATGGAGATGACACTTGGAAATATTCTCTTTGCTTCTACTTTTCTGGTTACGGATATCTTAAGTGAACTGTATGGAAAGAAGACAGCACAAAAAGCGGTCTGGCTTGGAATTGCAACCTCGGTTATTTTTATTTTCATCAGCCAGTCCTGGATGCTCTATACACCGAATAAAAATGATTTTGCCATGCCTGCAATGAAAACCATTTTCTCTAATACACCGAGACTTATGTTTGTAGGAATTGCTGTCTATGTAATTGTACAGCTCTTTGATGTGTGGCTCTATCACAAGTGGTGGGCTTTTACCAGTAATAAATTTGGAGACAGCCGCCGTTTTCTCTGGCTTAGAAATAACGGCTCTACTCTGGTATCACAGCTTTTGAATGCCGTACTATTTACCTGGGGGGCTTTCTATGGAATTCACAGCACAAAGAGTATGATTTCCATTGCTGTTTCCAGCTATTTGATTTTTGTGGTAACGAGTATTATGGATACGCCATTTGTGTATCTGGCGAGATATTTTTATGAGACACATATGAAAGGAGCTATCGAAAAATAGATAGCTCCTTTCAAATCCTCTATGGAAATCGGTTTCCCTGCTTTTATCAATAAAGACACTATTTCAGAGTGGTTACTGATTTTGCCTTACTCCAGGATGAATAAAGTTTCGTGCTCTTACCGCTTATTTTTACGGTCTTATAAGTACGCACTCTTACATAATATTTCTTTTTGGCACTCAGATTTGAAATTGTTTTTGAGGTTGTTGTATTTTTGCTAACCGTTACCGTCTTCGTGCTCTTTTTAAAGTTCTTATCTGTGGAGTACTGAATCTGATATCCGGTTGTCTGTGAAGTCTGTTTTTTCCATTGTACAAGAATTGCTTTTTTCTTCGCTTTTAAGGATGAAAGACTTGTACTCTTTGGATTGATTGTAAATTTAAGTGTCTTGCTACCGGAGTAATTGCCCTTAAGAGTTACCTTTACGGTATACTGACCAACAGATTTTCTACCCGTTCCATAGGTAACTGTGTAGTCGGTATTTTTCTTTAAGGTCTTTCCTTTTCT
>JBJELL010000230.1:0-9690 GCA_051879115.1 Lachnospiraceae bacterium | reverse complement strand
ATCCACAATTTTCACTTTTTTTTACTCAATCCTGATCTCTGATAATCTTTTTTACCACTTCCGCCTGCTTCTCCACATGAACCTTCATTGCTTCCACGACCCTCTCTTTTTCATGATGGTCTAGTGCCTGCAATATCTCTCTATGCTCCCGAATCAATGTCGGATGTGACTTTCCCGTCTTCAAATACTCTACACGATACCGATAAATCTGCTCTCTCAGATTATCTAACATCGTCATCAGTTTCTTATTTTCTGCCGCTCTGTAAATCACATCGTGAAATTCAACATCGGCTTCTGCAATCTTTTTAATATCTCCCGACTTAATACTGTTTTCAAACTGGAGGGCTTTCTCTTCTAATTCCTGAATCTCTTCTCTCGTAATATTATCACACGCTAACTTTACCGCTAACTCATCTAATACCTCACGAATCTGAAGTACATCCTCCATATCCTTTTCCGTCATTCTTGCAACTTCTGCCCCTTTTCTTGGCATCGTAACCGCAAGCCCCTCCTGTTCTAACATACGAATTGCCTCACGGATTGGTGTTCTCGATACTCCAAGCTTCGATGCAAGCTGCAGTTCCATCAATCTTTCCCCCGGTTTTAACTCACCCTTTAAAATTGCCTCTCTTAACGTATGAAAAACAACGTCTCGCAAAGGCAGATACGCCTCCGTATCCAATTTTAAATTGTCTGTCATACATTTCTCCTACTTTCTGTTATTATATATTGTCGTAAGATACAACTGTTTTGCAAGCCCGCTCTTACGCACTGCCTTATATGCCCTCTTTGCAGTCTTCTCATCTTCAAAAAGTCCAAATACGGTTGGTCCGCTTCCACTCATAAGAGCATTCAACGCCCCTGACTCTACCATAATTCTTTTTAACTCTGCTATCTCCGGGTAATGTTCTACGGTGACAGTCTCTAAAATATTTCCCATATCCCAAGCCGTCTGCTTTAAATTCTTACTTCGTATATCCTCTATCAGCCTGTCAATGTCAGGATGTGTAATGTCTTCATTCAATCTCAAGTTCTCATATACGAACTTTGTGGAGACAGATACCCCCGGTTTTGCCACTAAAACCGGACATTTGGGCATTGGAGGTAAGGCTGTAAGTTTTTCTCCAATTCCCTCTGCAAGGGCAGTTCCCCGCATAAGGCAATATGGTACGTCCGCTCCAATCTGAACCCCACGCTCTTTCAACTGCTCCATACTAAGTCCCAAATCAAACATTTTATTCAATCCATAGAGAGTTGCTGCCGCATCTGTGCTTCCGCCTGCCATTCCCGCTGCTACCGGAATGTGCTTCTCCAAATTCACTTTGATTCCCTCCTGAATTCCAAACTCATCCATCAGAAGTTTTGCGGATTTATAAATCAGATTATTCTCATTGACCGGAAGATAGTAAAGATTAGAAGATATGGCAATCCCCGGTTCTTTTGTCTTTTGAATATGCAGTCTGTCAAAAAGATGAATCGTCTGCATAATCATTTTGACTTCATGATAGCCGTCTTCTCTTCTTCTTAGTACATCTAATCCGATATTTATCTTCGCTAAAGCTTTTAAATTTAATTCATCCATGTTTTTCTCCTGCACTTTGTATACAAAATACTTTATCCCTTTTACGTTGAAATGTCAACATGGAAACCCTTTAACCTCTATGGTTACTTTCTCTCTTTTTCTTTTTGGGTTTTATGGGAATTTCCAATGCAGGCAATTTTTGTTTATCATCCAAAATATATGGCAATGGATATTTTACATTATTTTCTTTTCCCATTGGGGCATTTTTAGAAAACCACTGATGAGACGCAAATTCATTACTCTTTAATGTAGTATCTTGTTTGGCACGTAGTTCATCGCTTCTCTCCTTGGTCGGCACAACTTTTGGGTATGATACATATTGGTCTGCCACGGCATCCATATCCAGTATTTTAAGAAGTTCTTTATAAGATTTATTGTTTCTTTCCTTAAAAGGATCCTCTACCTCATCAATGACTGTCCGGTCAATATGATAACCGTCTGTAAATCTACGCTCTTTTTTCTGTTCAATTAAGATTTTGACACTTCCAAGTCCCAATGGTTTTCCATGTCCTACTTTATAACAGCGTCTGCTCTCTTCCTGGTTCTCTCCAAGAGTCAGAGTCCAAATCAATTCCTTTAACTGCTCTGATGTGATGCCATCATAATATACATGGAATCTAAATCTGCTCTCCGGTTTGACCAAATCCATTGTTGCATTGCGTTTTGTTGGTTCCACATCTTCTTTGTAATAGTCAGATTCTGAATGCCAGTAGAATTTACGTCCTCTTATTTTACCACCTTCATCATAAGAATCTACAACTCCATTTTTACTTTTTACATAAAACGGCAAATATGAACTTTTTGGTGATGCTAACTCTTTCAACACTATCCCTTTTTCCATGTACTCATCTTTCCATTCAACGGCTTTTGCATCTGTAATTCGTATTCTACTTCCTAACTTCTCTTTTGAAGCCATCCCAAATAATGCACAGGCTTTGCAGAGTTTTTCTCTCGATTCACATGGTTTTTTCTTTTTTAAAAGTTCTCCCATACTAGTCTCATACGCTTTCCTTCCAATACATGCCATAGATAAATAAATCCTTCCGTCTTGCTCTTTATGATACCAGATTGGAATAATGCCATTTTTATACGCTTCTTGAAATCCCGGATAGCCATTATGATGTTTCTCCGGTTCCATTACCTCCAGATTTCTATTTACTTTTCTGTCATTATAGACTCTGAGGGTTTCTTCTAACCCCGTCATTGCTTTATTAATATCCAGCACATCTTCAGGTACTTCTGTTTTTTGACAGAAAATTCTCTCATGCACTTTCTTTCCTGCCATCCGTTCCCCCAAATACAGATAGCCTTCTTTCCATGAACTATCTTTTTGATTATTTGCTAACCCCTCCACGAAACTTCTGTTTTTCATCCTTCTATATCGAAAATACACCTTTGTTCCAAATCCTATTTTCTCTAACTCTTCTCGTGTTACAGAATAGCCATTTTTTATGGCGGGAGATTTTTTCTTATAATCATCTACTCTGATCAAATAAGATTCTGCTTCATACAATTCCCATTTTCCGGAGAGATGGTCTCTTTTTAAAATTCCACTTTTATATGGTAATCTACCTCTAGTTGTAATTATTCCTTCAGTCTTCGCAGTAGCATAACAGGACTCTGTCACAGTCTCATAGACACTTCGAACTGCACCTCTTAATGTACTTCCCGGAATTACCGGAATTCCATCCTCATACTGAAAAAATTCATACTTAAAATGACCCTTTTTCTCCGTCTCTTCCATCAATTCTGTATCGGGAACAGCAATCGGTGTTTTTGTAATTAGACAACACTCCAGCACTCCCGTATGCAATTCATTTTGCAGCTTTTCTCTCTGTTCCTCTACAGAAATGGTTTCTTTCTTTGAAAAATCCGAAGACACAAAATTATAAGGATTTACAAAAAATTCTTTCGTACTCCATAAATCCTGTTTTGGTTTATTATTATTTTTTCCAGCCATATTATCTCTCCCCCTTTCCCGGTTCAAGGAATTCTACCAACCGCCAGTCCTTAATATATGCTTCTCCGCTATCTTTTTCATAAGCAATGTAATTTCGAATTTTAATTTTTACATCTTCCATAGAATCCAGTGGCAGCATATAATATCCTCCACCGGTTGCCTGCACTTTATGTTCCCTTGAAAAAAAACTTAAAGACCTATCAGTATCAATATCCAAATACTGTTCGTCATCAAAAAACTCCTCTCCAACATCTTCTTTAAGACGATATGCAAACTTTCGTCCCACATCTCCACGGAAAATCCGGTATTCCATATTTTTATTAAATATACGGATGTCCAGTGCCCGGTCATTTAGCTTTTCTGCCAGATACTGTTCATTCTCATCTCTTAATGGATAGTTGTCCACGATAAAAGAATCCGTCGTCATTATAACTGCATACCCCTTTGTTATGCTTTTTTCTATCTTCTGTCTCCATTCTTCCCAGTTCATAATTTTACTTCCCCCTGTTCACTTCTTCTGACAGCATTACCGTCAACAGTTCCTGATATAACTGCTCCGGTTGTTCAGGTATTGTCTCTATAACTCTTCCCTGACATTCAACAAAACTCAATTCAAACAGTCCTCTGCCTACAGAAGTCTCTCCTCCTAAAGCCAAAAATCCACAGTGTAAATCCACAACTGCTGCTGCTAAACATTGTAAAAATGCCTTTATCTCTTTTTCTTTTCTCACGGCAATATCTAAAACGGTCTGACCATCATAATAAATTTTCTCCGTAAATAAAGCGTTTTCAATTGCTCCTCCGGTAAAACGATCAATTGAATTTCTTGTACAAACTTTACTCTTTGCCCCATTTATCTCACTTTCAGAAAATGTGATCCATGATTTCTGTTTCTCTTTATTCCCAAAATACGTTCCAAGACAAGCCTTATCCAGTTTCCTCATCTGATGACGAAAAGCTCCAGCCCAGGAAGTTCCCGGAATGACTGGAATTTCATATCTCTTTCCTTCTTTTTCCCTCAGATATACAAGCTGTTCATAATCAGGCTGATTTTCTGATTGACTTATCCTTGTTGTATATTTACGGATAACAAGCGGTCCTCTCTGTTTTAACTCCAGATGCAGTCTTAAAACATCACTTTTTCGTGTTATATCCGCACAACATAGTTCCCTTTCATAGTTATGTGCATATTTTTCCCATGACTCCTTTTCATAAATATCAAAATCCAACCATTGTTCTATTTCCTTTTCATCTTCAAAAGAAAATTCCAGCACCTCTACTTCTACATCTTTTACTCTGCCGAATCCTCTTGAATTCTTTCCACCAAGAACGATTTCTCCTGTTTTCCATGCCTGTGCAATGACATCTCCTGCATTCTCATCATCCTGATACTTATCCTGTTCTATGTAAGTCGTAAAGACAGCACCCGGTTCTAAGATTTCAAAATTAAATTTTGCTCCTTCTTTTACGGTCTTCCACTCATCCAGACCTACTCCGTCCCTACTGGATATATGATATTCCTCTCCGGTAAGAACCGCATCATATACAATAACTCTACTGTCCGTATTCTTTTGATGCTCATTATCTTCAATAGGTAGTCCAAAATAATGGTCAGCTTCTTCTTTTCCAAACAGAGTACGGTAAATGCCCGCAAGAGCAGTTGCAGGAATATACGGAATATTTCTACTGTCTCTCGCCAGATCTTTATCCGTAACTTCATTTTTTCCACTTCCAACATTCATCGCCGTTGCAAGCACAAATTCAATACGATAGTATCTTTTACTCTTTATCCTTTTCATTGCTCCCCTCCTGTAAGTTTCATCAGATATTTCTGATATACTAAAATATTCATCAGATATTCTCCCCACATTTTTTTCACCTGTGCCTCTAGGGATGAAACGGCAAGTTCTTCCATCATCCGATATGGCTCCATGATACCATCACGACTACTGACCATCTTTCCAATATCCAACTCATCGTTTTCTGTACAAAGATATTTCCTTAAAAATATCTGAATTTTTTTTCGCTCACTTTCTCTTTTTATGGATTTCACTCTTTCCATAAAGTTTTCAAATGCCTTCTGTTCACAACCCTTATTTTCATCCAGACTCTCTGTCAGCATCAGCGTCACTCTTCCAAGGGTGGATGCACTTGTCTTCCATTCATCTGTTTCAAATACTTTTGCTTTCATACTATCTGCCAGTGCACTCATAAGAATCCGCTCCAAAAACTCCAGACTCTCCTTAGGCTCTATCCTTTCTATCGTCTCCTGATATTCTCTGATTACGTAATCCATATCATCTTCCCGATAGATTCTGATTTCCCCAAAGCCCTCCAGATTTTTTTCTCCGACAAATTCTTTCACGATTGTACAATCTTCTTTTACCTGATATTCAAATACACTTCCCGCCTTAATAGATGGAATGGAAGGTTTTTTCAAATTCCACAAAGTGTGATATCCTCCCAGTACAGCGGACTGCAGATAGGTATGTTTCTCTTCCAATTCTTCCTCGATAGAAAGCCCCAAATTTTCCGCTAATATCTTTCTTACCTGTTTATACTGTATTGTGTATCCTGTATTTTCTTCCAAAAAAATTCCATTGCTTACCAGTGCCACTAGAATTTTCTCTCCGGCTTTTAATTCCAATTTTGGGGAATAAACACTTTCTTTTACCCAGACCAAATTACAGCTTCCATACTGAGCACTTTTAGACTTTCCAAATCCAAACCGGGTCTCTGCCATCAGACTCTTTATCACTCTTATATACTTTTCCTCTGCAATAATACTGCCAGAAAAATACTGTCCTTCCCGAATTGCTTCCAGTGCATAAAGAACACCTTTTTCACCAGCACTAGTCTGCTGTTTCCTGCTATGATGATATATAATATCTTTTTCCGGCTCCATTAGATGAAGTTTTCCATCCGAATGAAAAGAGATATATTTTCCATTGAGTTTTTTTGGCAGGTTTCCGTTTTCTTTTTTGAAATCAGCATCCTGTTTCCCGGCTTCTCTTTCCTGCTCATCCTTTGCAATATTTATCAATTTTCCGGTCTTTTTCAAACGCTGTATAAATAGTGGAGCCGGCTCATATCTATTATATCCGGCATCTTTTTTGGGACTACTGATATTCAAGTTAGTAAAAAGAACCTTGCCTTTTAAAAACATTTCCTGAAACAAGTCATCTTCTGCACTATTTCCTTCCCTTTGCAAATATGTATTTGCCAGTACGCCTAAAACACTCTGACCGCTGATAAAATCTTGAGTCTCTTTATCAGAATTACCGCTCATCATCAATGGTGAGATGTTCTGTAATGCATAATCCAGTCTGATACAGGAAGTTGTGCCCTGCACTGTACTTTCTATACTTTCTGCTTTTATCTCCTGTATCTGTTCCACCCGACATTCCACATTTCCAAGTCCACGGTTTCTGTTCATACCTATATGTCGGACTGCTTTTGCAAGATTTACAACAATCGCTTCCTCACAATCAAATTCCATCTCTGCAAAAAAGTTCATAGGCTCTAGAGTTCCACAGGCATACTGACTGACAACTCTGGTATAACGCAGACTGTTTTCTTTTGCTGTTCCGCTACTGTTATCTATTGCTGTTTCTGCCTTAATCCTTGTATACTGTTCTAAAACTTTCTGCTGTGTCAGATAAGCTGCATAAGGACTTCCGCTTTTTTTCAAATCTTTGAGTTCGCGCTGTATCTGCCAGTATCCTTTCGGGTACGCATTTTGAATAATAATTCCCTGAATTTTGTCATTTCCACGGCTTCCAAATACCTTTTCCAAATTTTCTAATCCCATCATCTCACCTGCTTCTTTCAGACATCCCTTCAGACGTCTTCCGGGAATATATGGGATTCCCTGCTCACTGTAACAAATATCGCTATCGATTACCCCTCCATGTGAATAACCAGAACCCACACACAGGTCTGATTTTAATATAATCCTAAGTACCGCTTTTTTTCTACTCATCTGCTCTCTCCTAATTATTCAACAAACCACAAATCATAAAGAATCACAATATCATAAATCATTTTTCTTATCTGTTCTTCTTCTAACGTTTCTCCCAAACTCACATCAATATTCAACTCTTTCTTACTATGTGCTTCAATTCTCTTTAAATCCATCTTCAAATCTGCCATTCCTTTTTTGGCATATTCCGCAAGCCCTTTCACATTAGAACGCCCCATCTTATTCAGTTCTTGTGCCAATGCTTCTACCATTGCGGTGGTCACATAATCTTTTTTCTTTTTTTCCTCCGGCAACTTTACAAACCATGGTTTACTGATTAAATCCGCAACTTCTTTTTCCCGAATGGATTCTAAATCAATTCCAATTCCACTCTGGCAATAATGAACATCTATCAGGCTGGCATCCTCAATTTCTTCTGATTTCATTTTTTTCTTACCCGATTCACAACACTCTTCTGCAATACGATAAACATCAGCATATGGTGCATGACTGTGGAAAATGGCAATTCCTGCACAGGAACTGCATCCTTTTGGCAATGTTTCCAAATATGTCTTTGCCATGTGGTAAGCATCATGAGCATTACAGATAAAAGTAATCTCATCACCTGCATAGATGACATATCTCCTTCTCCTGCCATTACCGGAATTCTCAAGAGCCTCATCTATCTTCTTCATTGGAACTGTAATATAATTCTTTTGAATTTCTCTTGAAAATTCGCGAAGTTGACAGATGCATTCTTCATAAGTCTGCTTATCTTCCAGACAATTCTGCACCTTTGCACCCATGTTATTGCCATCAATATAGATCATTGCCAGGAGACTGTCTTCTCCCTTTTTCCTCACTATATTATCTAAGATATATTCACCAAATTCCTCCGGATTTTCTTCCTGACGCTCCCAATACTTCTTATATTTAAAATAACTCTCTCTGCTGACTTTTTCCTCTTTTTCCGGCTTCTTCACGGTCTTTTGCAGCTTATATAACGGCATAGAAGTACGGGCATCTATCTGGGTAAATGGAAGCACCTGTGCCGGAATGACCGGACTTCCCTTTGCTTCATGAAGTCTGTGTTTTTCATAAAGTCTTTTTCTGTCCTCTTTATAATTATCAAAATCCACTTTTTCAATATAGGTGCAAAGCACTTTTAAAGAATAGGTTTCCTCTAATAATTTTTTCGTGAAAATCTTATTGACTCCTACACAGACTTCTTTATTTTTATATAAAACAAAGAAATTGCCCCCTCCTTCATAAACGACTTCTCCTAAATACTGTTCCCCTTCCATCCGGCTTTTAAAAGCTTCTCTCGAAAACTCCTCCACATTCTCTGTATCTTTATCATACAAATAGATTGCCGGCTGTTCATCGTTATGGTTCTGCATTTGATTCCGATAGCTCTTTGCCGCCGGATACAAATGGTCTTTAAAACAGTCCTCAATAATTGCTGAGCCACCCATGATTTCCTTGATATGATTACTCCTATAAATATACTCCTGCTTTCCCCGTATATCATACATTGCTAATACATATTGGTCTTTCATTTCATCCCTCCCAAGTTTTGTTTACTTTGCATTTGTAAAAATTGTATCATATGTAGTTTTCAAATTATAGTAGTTATTTTCTGAGAACTACATTTTTTACGATTTACTCTTTTTTATTGTAAAGTCTCACTAAAGAAATAACTGCTCTTTTTGTGGCAAATTACAAAATGAATAGGAAAAAAGTATCTTGCAATTAACCAAACAAGATACTTTTCTTCTTTTTTCAAAAGATTCCTAAATACTCATCACCTTCTTCCCACTACTGCTTTGTCTATAAAAATATAACTACGATCGTTTTTCCCATCCTTATCAGATTTCCCAGCATATCTTCACCTTCTTTCTCTGCGTTTCTGTTCCGCTTCATGTCTTTATTATATTCTGCACAAAAGTACACTTCTTAACTTTTTGTTACAACTTTGAACAAACTCGGTTTTCCTTTTTGATTCACAAAACAAAGTGGGCACGCACACATCAGCTCCCCAACCCCTCACTCATGAGGGGCTCGCACACTTTACGTGCACTCGCGGAGCGTTTTTGTTTAATAGGAATTCCAAAGGAATTTCCTATTAAACAAAAAAACATCCATACTTTTATGTATAGATGTCATTTTGAGAATAGAAACGTCTTT